>JBHICW010000273.1:0-1531 GCA_046759785.1 Alphaproteobacteria bacterium | reverse complement strand
GCGCCCAAGCGTCACAGGTCGGGATAGATGGGGAAGCGCCGGCAGAGGTCCTTGACCTTGGTGCGCACGGCCCGCTCGACCCTGCCGTTGTCCTGGGAATTAGCGGCGAGACCGTCGAGCACCTCGGCGATCCACCCGCCGACGAGCCGAAACTCGTGGGCGCCGAAGCCGCGCGTGGTTCCAGCCGACGCTCCCAACCTCAGGCCCGATGTCACGGTCGGCTTCTCCGGATCGAAGGGGACGGCGTTCTTGTTGCAGGTCAGGCCCGCCGCCTCGAGGCTCTGCTCGGCGACGTCGCCGGTGAGCTGCTTGGGCCTGAGATCGACGAGCATGAGCGGCGTATCGGTGCCCCCCGAGACGACGTCAAGCCCGCGCTCGATGAGCGTCGCCGCGAGCGCCCGGGCGTTGGCGAGCACGCTCTTCGCATAGGCTCTGAACTCGGGCCTCAGCGCCTCGCCCAGGCACACCGCCTTGGCGGCGACCGTGTTGAGCAGGACGCTTCCCTGGAGGCCGGGGAACAGGGCCGAATCGAGCTTTTTGGCGAGCGTGGCGTCATCGGTCAGGATGAGCCCGCCGCGCACACCGCGGAGGCTCTTGTAGGTCGTTGTCGTGGCAATATGCGCGTGCGGGAAGGGGCTCGGATGCACGCCGCCGGCGACGAGCCCGGCGAAGTGTGCCATATCGACGAGGAAATGGGCGCCGACCTTGTCCGCGATCTCCCTCAAACGGGCGAAGTCGATGGCCCGCGGGTAGGCCGAGCCGCCGGCGATGATGAGCTTAGGCTTGTGCTCTCGGGCGAGATCCTCGACCTCGTCGTAGTCGATGAGCCCGTCCTCGGCGCGTACACCGTACTGGGTGACGTCGAACCACTTGCCGGAGAGGTTGGGCGCCGCGCCGTGGCTCAAATGCCCGCCCGCGGCGAGCGACATGCTCAAGATCCTGTTGCCCGGCTCGAGCACCGCCAGGAACACCACTTGGTTCGCCTGGCTCCCGGAATGGGGCTGGACGTTGGCGAAGGCGCAGCCGAAGAGCCGCTTCGCCCGCTCGATCGCCAGCCGTTCGACGACGTCGACGAACTGGGCGCCGCCGTGGTAGCGGCGGCCGGGATAACCCTCGACGGTCTTGTTGGTGAGCACCGAGCCCTGGGCCTCGAGGACCGCGCGGCTGACGATGTTCTCCGACGCAATCAGCTCGATCTGGTCCTGCTGGCGGGACAGCTCCCGGCGGACCATCCGGTCGACCTCGGGATCGATCTCGGCGAGATCGGCGGTGAAGTAGCCGGGGTGCGGCCCCAAGGTGGGGGGCACGTCCGAGAGCGGCGCCGCGCTGACCTTTGGATTCTTACGTTGCTTCATCGGCGGGCTCCGTTTCGCCGTGGACGCCGGTCTCCGTTGCACGCGCCCGGGCGCCTCCCTTCTTGGTGACGAGCCGACCCGCTTGTCAATGAGCAAGTCCGCCAATCCTCCTTGAGGAGCCCCATGAGCTCGTCGAACGTCGCGTCGGGCGCTTCCTCAGGGACAAAGTGCCCGCA
>JBHICW010000272.1:0-1541 GCA_046759785.1 Alphaproteobacteria bacterium | reverse complement strand
TGCGGGTGACCTTGTCGATGACCTCGTCGCTCATCCGGATCTTGCGGCCCCAGGCCCGATGCGTCTCGGGCGGGATCTTGTTGGTGGCGTCGAGCCCGATCTTGCCGCCCAGGCCCTCCTCGGGCGAGGCGAAGTCGAGGTAATCGATCGGCGTGTTCTCGACCACCATGATGTCGCGCGCCGGGTCCATGCGGGTCGCCACCGCCCACATCACGTCCTTCCAGTCGCGCGCGTCGATGTCGTCGTCGACGACGATGACGACCTTCGTGTAGGTGAACTGCCTGAGGAACGACCATACCCCCATCATCACCCGCCTGGCCTGGCCGGGATAGGCCTTCCGGATCGAGACCACGGCGATGCGGTACGAGCAACCCTCGGGCGGAAGCCAGAAGTCGACGACCTCGGGGAACTGCTGGACGAGGAGGGGGATGAAGACCTCGTTCAAGGCCTCGGCCAGGACCGAGGGCTCGTCGGGCGGGCGTCCGGTGAAGGTTGAGAGGTAGATCGGCCGGCGGCGCATCGTGATGGCGCTTATGGTGAACACGGGGAAGGGCTCGACCGCGTTGTAGTAGCCGGTGTGGTCCCCATACGGCCCCTCGTCCTCATGGTCGGTGAGGGAGACGTGGCCTTCGAGGACGATCTCGGCTTCGGCCGGGACCTCTAGCGGCACGGTCTTGCAGCGCACGAGATCCACCTTCGCGCCCCTCAAGAGCCCCGCGAACTGGTATTCGGACACCGTGTCCGGAAGCGGCGTGACCGCGGCGAGGATGGTGCCGGGGTCGGCGCCGATGACGGCCGCGACGGGCGTCGGCTCGCGTGCCTCGGCGGCCCACCGGGCGTGGTGCTGCGCGCCGCCGCGGTGCTTGAGCCAGCGCATGAGCGTCCGGTCCCGTCCCTTCACCTGCATCCGATAGATGCCGAGGTTGTAGGCGTCGGTCTTGCCCTTGCCCGGGCCTTTGGTGACCACCAGCGGCCAGGTAATGAGGGGCGCAGGCTCGCCGGGCCAGCAGGTCTGAACGGGCAGCCGCCCGAGGTCGACCTCGTCGCCGGTGAGCACGACCTCGTGGCACGGGGCGGTCCGCACGACCTTCGGCTTCATCGCCATCACCGTTTTCAAGAGCGGCAGCATCCGAACGGCCTCGCGCCAGCCTCCCGGCGGCTCGGGCTGACGAAGGAAGGCGAGGGTCTCGCCGATCTCCTTGAGCTCATGCGCCTCGCGGTTCATGCCCCAGGCGACCCGCTCGACCGTCCCGAAGAGGTTGACGAGGACGGGGGTGTCGTGGCCTTCGACGTTCTCGAACAGGACCGCGGGCCCGCCTTCGGCCAACAGCCGGGTCTGGATCTCGGTCATCTCGAGGACGGGCGAGACGGGGGTGGTGACGCGGACCAGCCGGGCGGCGGATTCGAGCCGGTCCATGAAGTCGCGGAGCGAGCGATAGGTCATCGGCTATAGACACCCCATGAGCCGGTGCAGGTCAAGGCGCGAGGGCGGGAGGCGAGGACGGACGAAGGACGCGGGGAGTCCCTGGCGCACTAGGAGG
>JBHICW010000271.1:0-1548 GCA_046759785.1 Alphaproteobacteria bacterium | reverse complement strand
GAATAGTCCGTGGCTCACGGGCGCGGCAAGCCGGGTTGCCGGTTCGTCGGCTGCACGTGAGGCCTAACACGATGCTGAAAAGCTCGTACCGGCGCTCCTCATCCTTCGAGACGCCGCCCTTCGGGCGACTCCTCAGGATGAGGATCCTTTTTTATCAATGGCTTATGCCTCATGCTGAGGAGGCGCGTCCTTCCTCTCGCGTGCCTCGTCCTGAGGAGAGGCGAAGCCTCGTCTCGAACGAGAGGCGCGTGGCTCAGGATGAGCGTGCCGTCGCGAAGCATGAGGCCGTGTGACAGCCCCTTTTTCAGCATCCTTCTGGGGCGAGGGAGGCGCGGGTACGCCGCCTCTAGACCCGATCCAGGCGGGTGAGGGCGTCCTCGAGCTTGCGCCGGGTCTGCTCGGCGTCGGCGCGGCGCTCGCGCTGGGCCTCGATCACCTCCTCGGGCGCCCGGGCGGTGAAGTTCCTGTCGTTGAGCCTGGCGTCGATTCGGCCAATCTCGCCCCCGAGCTTCTCGACCTGGCGGGCGAGCCGCGCGGCCTCATGACTCACGTCGATCACCTCGGCGAGCGGCAGGACGAAGGTGGCCTCGTCGATCACGATTTGCGCCGAGCCCTTCGGCGGATCGCCCTCAAGCCCGGCGACCCGGTCGAGCCGGGCGAGCGTCGTGACCTGCGGCGCGTGGGCCTCTTCCAGCCATCGCCGATGCTTCTCGTCGAGTCCCTGATGGAGAAGGGTTACCCGTGCCGCAGGCGGCACATTGAGCTCGGCGCGCGCGCTCCTGACCTCAGAGATGAGCCTGACGACCCAATTCATCTCGCTCGAAGCACCCGGATGCAAAGACGAGTCCGGATAGCTCGGCCAAGGCACCGAGATCAGGCGTTCGCGCCGGCCGGGGTTGAGACGCGCCCGCAACTCCTCGGTGACGAAGGGCATGAGCGGATGGAGAAGAAGAAGGATCTGGTCGAGCGTCCAGGCGGTGGTCGCCTGCACCTCGTCCTTCGCCTCACCTCCCGGGCCGTCGAGCACGGGCTTCGTGAATTCGAGGTACCAGTCGCAGAAGGTGCCCCAGACGAACTGGTAGACGGCGCTCGCCGCCTCGTTGAACTTGTAGGTGTCCAGCGCTTCCTCGATGCTCTGGGCGACGCGGACGACCTCGCCGACGATCCAGCGGTTGACGGTTGCCCTGACGGCGCTGGGATCGAACTCCGCCTTGGGCCGGCACCCGTTCATCTCGCAGAAGCGAGCCGCGTTCCACAGCTTCGTCACGAAGTTGCGGTAGCCTTCGATGCGGCTCTCGGAGAGCTTGATGTCGCGCCCCTGCGCGGCCATCGCCGCGAGCGTGAAGCGCAAGGCGTCACCGCCGTATTTGTCCATAAGGTCCAAGGGATCGAGGATGTTGCCCTTGCTTTTGGACATCTTCTGCCCGCGTTCGTCGCGGACCAGGGCGTGGATGTAGACGGTGTGGAACGGCACCTCGCCCATGAAGTGGAGTCCCATCATCATCATCCGCGCGACCCAGAAGAAGATGATGTCGAACCCGGTCACCA
>JBHICW010000270.1:0-1563 GCA_046759785.1 Alphaproteobacteria bacterium | reverse complement strand
GGTTCCGCCCGGGACTTTGGGCCTCACGCCGCCGTGCCGCCGACGGTGAGCGAGCCGACGAGGAGCGTGGGCAGGCCCACGCCCACGGCCACCCCCTGGCCGTTCTTGCCGCAGGTGCCGATCCCGGGGTCGAGCTTGAGGTCGTTGCCGACCGCCGCGACCTTGGTGAGCACGTCGGGCCCATGGCCGATCAGCGTCGCGCCCTTGACCGGACGGGTCACCTTGCCGTCCTCGATGAGGTAGGCCTCGGAGGCGGAGAAGACGAACTTGCCTGAGGTGATGTCGACCTGGCCGCCGCCGAAGTTGACCGCGTAGAGGCCTCGCCCCACGCCGGCAATAATCTCGTCCGGCTCGCACTCGCCCGGGCGCATGAAGGTGTTGGTCATCCGCGGCATCGGCTGGTGGGCGAAGCTCTCCCGGCGGCCATTGCCGGTGGGGGCCATGCCCATCAGCCGGGCGTTGAGACGGTCCTGGAGGTAGCCCTTCAGGATCCCGTTCTCGATGAGGGTGGTGCACTCTGTGGGCGTGCCCTCGTCGTCGACGGTCAGCGACCCCCGCCGCTCGGCGATCGTCCCGTCGTCGACGACGGTGACGCCTTCCGTCGCGACGCGCTGGCCCATGCGGCCGGCGAAGGCGGAGGTCTTCTTGCGGTTGAAGTCGCCCTCGAGCCCGTGGCCCACCGCCTCGTGCAGCAGGACGCCGGGCCATCCCGGCCCGAGCACCACGGGCATCTCGCCGGCCGGCGCCGGGACCGATTCGAGGTTCACGAGCGCCTGCCTGAGCGCCTCGTCCACCTGCGTCCGCCACCTCTCGGGTGCCACGAACTCATCGTACAGCATCCGTCCTCCGGCGCCGTCGTAGCCGCTTTCCATGCGGTCGCCCTCGCCCACGACGACCGACACGTTGAGCCGCACCAGCGGGCGCACGTCGCTCACCCCGCGCTCGTCGGCGCGCAGGATCGAGACCGCCTGCCACGCGCCGAGGAGCGAGACCATCACCTGGCGGACCCGCGCATCCTTTCCGCGGGCGTAGGCGTCGATCTCCGCGAGCAGCTTTACCTTGGCCGCGAAGTCCATCTCGGCCAGCGGATTGACGTCGTCGTAAAGGCGCCGGTTCGTCGGCACCGGCGCCTGGGCCATGTGGCCGCCGTGGCCGGCGCGTGCCGCCCGTACCGTTCCCGCCGCGCGCCGGATCGCGGGCTCGCTCAGGTCCGACGCGTGAGCGTAGCCGGTGGCTTCCCCGAAGACGGCGCGGAGCCCAAACCCCTGGGTCGTGTCGAAGGTGGCGCTCTTGAGCCGGCCGTCGTCGAACATGAAGCTTTCGGACTGCCGGTACTCCAGGAACAGCTCGCCGTCGTCGGCGCCGGCGAGGGCGTCCGAAACCTGGCGCTGGACGCGGGCGCGGTCGAGGCCGGCGGATCGGAAGAACAGGTCGTGCGCGTCGGGCGTATGGATCATGGGCGCCTCCTCGGGGGAGCAGCCGGCCTTGGCCGGCCCTGGCTTCGGCGAGTGGAGCGTGACCGCTTCGTCATTATATGGCCCTTGCCCGCGCGTTCGCCATGGG
>JBHICW010000269.1:0-1580 GCA_046759785.1 Alphaproteobacteria bacterium | reverse complement strand
GTGATTTCCAGCGCCCTCACCGCCGCAGCCCGGACCAGTGGATCACGGTCGCCGAGAGCCCGTCGGATCACGCCCAGGGCGGCAGGTGTCGGGTAGCGGCGGAGCAGGGACACCGCCGAGGCCCGGACGATGGCGGGTGCTTCCGGGTTGGTCGCCAGCTCCCGTAGCGCCGCCTCGGCGCCCGGGTGCCCGCTCCGGCCGAGGTGCAGCGCATCCCCGAAGTGAGGCCCGGAGCGGCGTTTCGATCCGGACCACCTGGCGACGGTCTCGGCGGCCCATCCGGGGGCTCGGTCTCGGTGGCACGCGGTGCAGGGGTCGGGCGTCCCCAGCCGTACCGAGAGATCGGGTCTGGGGATCCGCAGGCTGTGGTCCCGCCGGGGGTCCACCACCATGTAGGTTCGCACCGGCATATGGCACTCCACGCAGGCGGCACCCGGCGAGCCCGGCCGGTGGAAGTGGTGGGAGGGCGTGTCGAACTTGGCGGCTTGGTGACACTGCGTGCAGACGGCATTGCCGGTCGCCCGGAGTGCGAGGCTGTGTGGCTCATGGCAGTCACTGCAGGTGACGCCGGCGCGGTACATCCTGCTCTGCAGGAACGATCCGTACACGTAGGTCTCCTCCTGGAGCTGGCCGTCCGCGTGATAGAGGCCTTCCCTCAGCAGCGCAAGCCGGTGGGTGTCCAGGAGAGGGCGACCGTGGACGTAGTCAGCGCGGATCACGACCCGGCGGGAATGACAACGGGCGCAGGCCTCGACCTCCCGCCTGGGTCCTGGCGGTGAGGCTCTGCGTGCGGTGCCTTTCTCGGGATCCGGCACCCACGTCCCGCGGTCCTTCAGCACCACGAGGAGGCCTCTCGTCTTCCCCTTTTCTGCCTGGTCGCCTCGCCGGGCCACCTTGGCCCAGGCCACATGCCTCGACCCCGGCCCGTGACAGGCCTCGCAGGAGACGTCGATCTCGGACCACGTCGTCTCGTACCGGTTGCCGTCGAGCCGGTAGTTCTTCTTGAGATTGGTGGAGTGGCATTCCGCGCACATGAAATTCCAGTTCTGGTTGGGCCGGGTCCAGTGGAGGAGGTCGGCGTGGTCGATTTTCTCGTCCGGGTAGAGATGAAACCAGCGCTGGCCCCCCTGCTCTCGCCGTCGGGTGTCCCAGGCGATGCTCAAGGCCTGATACCGGCCCCCCCGAAACGGCACCAGGTACTGCTGCAACGGCGACGCCCCGAGCGTGTAGGCGATCTCGTACTCGTGCAGCTCTCCGTCCGGTCCGTCCGTACGGACGAAGAACTTGCCGTCGCGCTTGAAGAAGGTCGAGGTCACACCGAAATAGGTGAAGGTCGCGTTGTCGAAGTCGCCGAGCACGGTCTTCTCGTCCACCGCCTGCATGGCGAGGTCGTGATCGGACCCCCGCCAAAGCTCGACCTCCCGCGGGTGGCACGCGGCGCAGGCCTGACGCCCGACGAAGGTTGCCTCGCCGACGGCCTCACCGTAGCCGCCGGCCCGTTGCGCGGGGGGCCGCGCGCCCCAGTCCATCCAGCTCCGGTAGCTCACAACTGCGATCCCGAGCAGCGCAACCGCCAGCGC
>JBHICW010000268.1:0-1602 GCA_046759785.1 Alphaproteobacteria bacterium | reverse complement strand
AACGGGGCGTGGCGCTCGGCCGCTGGCTGGCCGAACCCGACTCCCGCGTCGACGATTTCGAGGTCTATGCGAGGATATATCTAACGAAGGAAGGAAATCTGCGCAAAACTCTGATCACCCGGCAGGCCGCCGAGGCCGCGCCAGGGACGGAGGAGGCGCTCTGCGCCGAGGCGGAAAGGCTCTTGGGCGTGGCCGAGAAGCGCAAGGCGGTGACGGTCGCCGCCGCCACCGCCGCCGCTCTCAGGCTCGGCGCAGGGCTTGTGGAAGCCTACGGACAGTGCAAGGCGGCGCGCGCGCTTCTCGACTACGACGACCTGATCCTCATGACCCGCGATCTGCTGCGCCGCCCCGACACGGCGCCGTGGGTGCTTTACAAGCTGGACGGGGGGCTCGACCACATCCTGGTCGACGAGGCCCAGGACACCAATCCCGAACAGTGGGAGGTCATCGCCGCCCTGGCCGAGGAGTTTTTCGCCGGGATGAGCGCCAGGGACGCGGCGCGGACGGTGTTCGCCGTGGGCGATGCCAAGCAGTCGATCTACAGCTTCCAGCGCGCCGATCCTGCGGCGTTCGAGCGCATGCGCGCCCACTTCGCGGAGAAGGTGAAGGCCGCGGGCGAGAGGTGGCGGGACCTCGACCTTGACATTTCGTTCCGCTCGACCGCGGCGGTGCTCGGCGCCGTCGACGCGATCTTTTCCCGCGACGAGGCCAGGGACGGCGTCGGCCCGTCCGCGCACGCGATCGAGCACCGGACCCATCGCCTGGGCCAGGCCGGCCTGGTCGAGCTGTGGCCGCCGGCGGAGCCGAACGCCCTGCCCGCGCCCGAGCCCTGGCAGCCGCCCGTGACGCCCGAGCGGGGCGATTCCCCGCGCGCCCGTCTCGCCACCCTCATCGCGCGGACCATCGGCGAATGGCTCGAGCAAGCGGAGATGCTCGAGTCCAAGGGCCGGCCCGTGCGGCCCGGCGACATCATGGTGCTGGTGCGCCGGCGCTCGGGCTTCGTCGAGGAGCTGGTGCGCGCGCTCAAGCAGCTCGAGGTGCCGGTCGCGGGGGTCGACCGCATGGTGCTGACGGATCAGTTGCCGGTGATGGACCTGGTGGCGCTGGGGCGTTTCCTGTTGCTGCCGGAGGACGACCTGACGCTCGCGACCGTGCTCAGGGGACCGTTGATCGGGCTCGACGACGAGCAGCTTTTCGAGCTCGCCCATGGCCGGGGCGAGGCAAGCCTGTGGCAGGCCCTGAAACGCAAGGCCGGGGCGGCGCGCGCCAAGGACTCATCCTATCGGAAGGCCCACGGGTATCTCGCCGAACTTCTGGCCCGGGTCGATTACCTCCGTCCCTTCGAGCTTTACGCCGAGGTGCTGAACGCCCGGGGCGGGCGCGAGAGGCTGCTCCGCCGGCTGGGTCCCGAGGCGGACGATCCCCTCAACGAGTTCCTCGCCCTCGCCCTTGCATACGAGCGCGTCAACGCGCCGTCACTCGAGGGCTTTCTTCATTGGGTGGAAGCGGGCCGGGCCGAGATCAAGCGGGACCTCGAGCAGAGCGAGCGGGACGAGGTGCGCGTGATGACGGTGCACGGCGCCAAGGGCCTGCAGGCGCCGA
>JBHICW010000267.1:0-1604 GCA_046759785.1 Alphaproteobacteria bacterium | reverse complement strand
CACGATTCCTGCGTGGTTGTTCGTTGGTGTTTGGCTGGCGTTCGTCTATTTTCAAACTTGATCCACTGTCGGCCCTGTCAAGTCCGGGGTAATTGCTCACCCTGTCGGCGCTGAGCCTGCAAGGGATGGTGTGAGCGAGGCGGTTTGGCGCCAGATGTAGATTTTTCTTGCGTGGCGGGCGCGGATGTGAGTCAAGCTTGCTATGACTCGGCCGCCGCCGCTCCCCGATCTCAGCCGGCTCTCGCACGCGGAGAAGGACGCGCTGATTGTGGCGCTGTGGTCGCATCTGAACGAGGCGGCGGCGCAGATCGAGGCGTTGACCACGCGCCTCGCCGCGCTCGAGGCGAAGCTGGGCGAGCCGCCCAAGACGCCGGACAACTCTTCGACACCGCCGGCGCGTGGCCACAAGCCGAACAAGCCGCCCGGCCGCAAAGGGCGGCGCAAACGTCCGGGCACGGCACGGCAGCTGCACCCCGATCCCGACCGCATCGTCGAGGCCAGGGCCGAGACCTGTCCACACTGCGCGGCTGCCTTGACGGACACCGACCAGACGATGCAGGCGGTCTACGACCGCGTCGAGCTACCGCCGATCAAGGCGCTGGTGACCCGGGTTCGTCTCCATGGCGGCACCTGCCGGCGCTGCGGACGGACGTTCACCGCGCCCACGCCCGTGGGATTGGAACCAGGCTCGCCTTTCGGCCCGTCCATCGAGGCGCTGGCGGTCTATCTGCGCTTCTGCCACGCGATCGGCTTCGAGCGGCTGTCTGCGCTCTTCGCCGAGGTGTTCGGCGTGAGCGTCAGCGAAGGCGCGCTCGCCAATCTGTTCAAGCGGGTCAAGCCGCGCTTCGACGACCAGGCCGAGGCCATCGCCCGGCGCGTCACCGACAGCGCCATCGTGTGCTCCGACGAGACCTCGGCCCGGGTCGCGGGGCGCAACTGGTGGGAGTGGGTGTTCCTCGGCACCGAAGCCGCCCTTCACGTGATCGAGCCCAGCCGCGGCAAGACCGTCCCCGAGGCGATCTTCCGAGACCGACGACCGGCGGTCTGGGTCTCCGACCTGCTCGGCGCCCAGCAAGGACACGCCGAGGACTGGCAGGTCTGTCTCGCCCACCAGCTGCGCGACCTGCAATACGCCATCGACGCCGGCGACGACGTCTTCGCACCGACGATGAGGCGGATCGTGCTGCGCGCCATCGCCATCGGCAAGCGACGCGACCGGCTGCGAGACAGCACCTTGCGATCCTACCGCGCCGAGCTCGACCGGCGCGTCGACGCGGTCATGATGCTGCGCCCGACCAACCGACACGGCATCCGTCTGCGCAAGCGCTTCGCCAAGGTCCGCGACAACCTCTTCGTCTTCGTCACCGAGCGCGACGTGCCCTACACCAACAACGCCTCCGAGCGCGCGCTCAGGCCCAGCGTCGTGTTCCGCAAGGTGACCAACGGCTTCCGCTCGGCCTGGGGCGCCGGCCTGTTTGCCGGCGTCCGCTCCGCCATCGATACCGGCCGATGTCACGGCCTGACCCCCTATCAAGCCATCCGCAACACCCTGGAGCGACGTCCCGTCCTCATCGCCGCATAGACATGCCAGGGTGAGCAATTAC
>JBHICW010000266.1:0-1625 GCA_046759785.1 Alphaproteobacteria bacterium | reverse complement strand
ATGCAGGCGGCCGACGGGCGGCGCAAGGCGGCGCGGCTTATCGACGGCCTCCTTAGAAAGACGGCGTGAGCTGGTGCTCGGGGCGCTGAAGAACGCGGCCGGGCTCACCGAGCTCAACGACTGGGGCCCGGTCGCCGAGACGGTTCACAACATCAGCGTGGCTCGCTAAGACGCGGAGGGCAGCACACATGACAACTTTCGATCCCTTCGGCCGCCAGGTCTTCATCGGCGGCGAGTTCGTGGCGGCGACGGGCAAAGGCACCTTTGAGATCGCGAACCCGGCGACGCTTGAGCCTGTCGGCCTTGTCGGCGACTGCGAGGGGGTGGACATCGCGCCGGCCGTCTCCCGCGCCAACGAGGCGCAGAGGGGGTGGGCGCGGCTGGACGCAACGACGCGCGCGGGCTTCCTCCACAAGATAGCCGACTCGATGGAGAAGACCGATCCGCGGCCGCTTTGCGAGCTGGTCACGCGCGAGATGGGAAAGCCTTACGCCGAGGCGGTCGGTGAGCTCGTCCAGGCGACAACGATTTACCGCTATTACGCGGAGCTCGCCAAGGAGGACCAGGGCCACATCGCCGGGCCGACGTTCTCTGAATCGATGCAGTTCTGCCGCTACGACCCCTACGGGGTTTCGGTTCACATCGTCCCTTACAACTTCCCCGTCATCCTGTTCTCATGGACGGCCGCGGCGTCGCTCGCGGCGGGGAACGCGGTCATCCTGAAGCCTTCAGAGTTGACCTCGCTCTGCTCGCTCAAGTTTCTCGAACAGCACTTCCTGCACCTGCCGCCGGGCTTGGTCTCCTGTGTCACCGGGGGACCCCGAGTCGCTCAGGCGCTGATCGAGTCGGACGGTACCCACATCGTGGCCTTCACCGGCAGGGCCGCCACCGGCAAGGCGGTAAACGAGGCCTGCGCGAAGAAGATGAAGGCCTGCCTCATCGAGTGTGGCGGCAACGATCCCATGATCATCAGCGATTCGGCGCCCGCGGAGGTGGCGGCCGCGGGCTCGGTGACCTCCGCCTTCCACCTTTCGGGGCAGGTCTGCACCTCGTCCGAGCGCTTCTACGTCGTCGACAAGGTCCACGACGCGTTCGTCGAAGAGTTCGTCCGCCACACGCGCCGGCTCAGGATCGGCAACGGCCTAGGCAAGAGCGAGATCGGCCCGCTGGTGAGCGAGCAGGCCCGTGACAAGGCGATCGGGCTCGTGGACGAGGCGGCGGCGGCGGGTGCCAAGGTCGCCTGCGGCGGCCGCGTTCCGCCTGGCCTCAACGTCGGCTGGTTCTACGAGCCTACCATTCTCACCGACGTCACTCCGGCCATGGCGATCATGAACGACGAGCTCTTTGGCCCCATCGCACCCATCTGTCGGGTAAAGGATTTCGACGAGGCGCTCGAACTCGCCAACCGGTCCACCTACGGCCTCGGTGCCTGCGTCTTCACGACGCGGCTCGACGAGGCGATGAAGGCGGCCGAACAATTAGAGGTCGGCATGGTGTGGGTCAATAACCCAATCATCGACAATGACGCCCTCCCCTTCGGAGGCCGCAAGCGCTCAGGGCTTGGGCGCGAGCTCGGCCGCCACGGCCTCGACGCCTTCCGCCAGCCGAAGACGGTGATCATCGAC
>JBHICW010000265.1:0-1681 GCA_046759785.1 Alphaproteobacteria bacterium | reverse complement strand
GGATGAAACCCCGGGGCAGGCCAGGCCACGGGCCGTCTACGGTTCGCGCCGGACGCCGCGCCGACGCCCGGGCTCAGGCGGTTCCGAGGTGCTGGTCTCGCTCGGCCCTGAGGATGAGGGCCACCACGCAGGTCTCGTAGAGTTCCTCACACGAGATCCACGGACCCCGCACACACCGAAGCCTCAGCGATCATGCGCAAAGAAGTGATTCATCATCGCTCCCCGGCAAGCCGTTGGTCGTAACCGCGTAGACGTGGACGGGCTCAGCACGGCCGCGGAGAGCCTGGAGCCCCAGGTCCTCCAGCACGTATCGCTCCAGACCGTCGAGCCGGGCGATGGCCTCGGCGGACGCGACGAACGAACGCTCAAGCACCCGAGCGGCGTCCTCGAGCCGGGAGGCCGTGTTCATCACGTCGCCATGGAAGACGATGGCCCGGCGGCTCTCGCCGACCTCGCCGGTGATCACCGGGCCGGCATGCAACGCCGCCCGCAACCGCGGCGCGAGTCCGAAGTGGCGCTCGAACTCCGTGGCCGCCGCCTGGAGCGCCGCCTCGATCGCGAAGAAGCAGGCAATCGGTGGGGCCGCCGGCCGCCCTTCGGCCAGCGTCCAGGTGATCACCATCTCATCTCCCACATACTGATAGACGTCGCCCCCGTGCTCCTCGATCGGGCCGGCGGCGAGCCGGAAGACGCGCCCGAGGAAGCGGTGTACCCCCTCGGGTCCGACCCGCTCTGCGAGCGGCGTCGAGCCTGCCACGTCGATGAAGAGGAAGAAGCGCTCCTCCCGACGCGGGCGGTGGTAGCGGCCAAGCACGATATCACGAAGCGTCCGGCCTCCGACCAGCCGAGTCAGCTGGAAAACGAAGAGGATGGCGAACCCCACTGCGAACGAAAAGACCAAGGAGAGCGGCGCGAACTGGGGCGGCCGCCCTTCAGCGCCAAGTACCCGGGCGCCCAGTTCGCCCCCGATGATCAGCATGATGACGCTGCTATAGACCAGCCATCTCGCCGCGAAGGTCACCAGGAAGGGTGCCCGCTCCAGCGCCTGCCCGATCCGCGTTGGAGTGCCGAAAATCTCGATCCCGGCAAGGACGGCGGTCATCGTGCCGCCGTTGATCATGCCGACCGCCGCCCCGACGAATGGCTGACTATGCATCGCGAAGCCGACCAGGCTACCGTAGACGATGCCAGCAACGACCCCGGCGAGGACGAAGCGGAGGTACAGGGCGAGTCGGTGCCGGGTCGCGCGACGCATCGGTCACACGGCGCGCCCCGGGGCGGCCCCGAGTAGCGCGGGCGAATCGCTAGTCAAGCGAGTGGGGAACCTCGGTATGCGTCGTCACTGAGTTATATAACTCGATGACCGCGGGATGCTTCTGGGTGATCCGCCGGGCAGGCTCCTCGGCGGTCACCAATCCTTCCTCCCGGAACCCTGGCATGTTGATCGCCGTGAAGAGTGCCGTGCGCTGTAGCATCGGGTCATGCTCCTGGAGGGGCGCCTGACGCCGAGGGAGGCAGATCCGGCAGCCGCCGGCGCGGGTTCGGCCGGGAGCAGGACCGGGGGACCGGCGGAGCAGGGCTTTTGTCCTTCCGATGCCCCACTCCACTTCGGCGCCCTTACGCGGCGCCTTCCTTCCGCGTGGCCATCAGGTACCAGTCGAGGATCTCCGAGCCTGTCCAG
>JBHICW010000264.1:0-1710 GCA_046759785.1 Alphaproteobacteria bacterium | reverse complement strand
ACTATAAGGCGCCCGACCGTGACGATCGGAGGGCACTGGTGGATGGCACGCGAACGGACGCTGTCGATCATCAAGCCCGACGCCACCCGGCGCAACCTTAGTGGCGAGATCAACGCGCGACTGGCCGAGGCGGGGCTCAGGATCGTCGCGCGGAAACGCCTCCGGCTGACCCGCGACCAGGCGCAGAGGTTTTACGCCGTCCACGCCAAGCGGCCATTCTACGACAGCCTCTGTACCTACATGTCCTCGGGCCCGGTGGTCGTCCAGGTCCTTGAGGGCGAGGACGCGATCGCCCGCACCCGCGAGGTCATGGGCGCGACCGACCCGGCGAAAGCCGCGCCGGGAACGATCCGGGCAGACTTCGGCGAGACGGTCGAGGCCAATTCGGTCCACGGCTCGGACTCGCCCGAGACCGCGGCCTTCGAGATCGCGTTCTTCTTCGGCGACAGCGACATCGTCGGTTGAGCTCGCCGTCGCGGTCAGTGGTCACGGGGGTTGAGGACCGCCGCGCTCGGGGCCTTGGCGCCGTCGATCCGCACCATCTCGTTGAGGACACGCACCCGACCCTCGGCGACCAGGCGAAGCGCCAGGGGATAACAGCGGTGCTCGGCGGCGAGCACGCGCTCGCGCAGACGCTCGGGGGTGTCGTCGGGATGGACCGCGACCGCGGCCTGGACGATGATCGGCCCGCTGTCCAACTCGGCGCGCAAGAAGTGGACGGTGCAGCCGGTGAAGCGCACCCCGGTCTCGAGGGCGCGCTCGTGGGTGTTGAGGCCCCTGAACGCGGGGAGCAGCGACGGGTGGATGTTGATGAGCCGGTCGCGCCACTCGCGCACGAAGCCCTCCGTCAAGAGCCGCATGAAGCCGGCGAGGCAGATGAACTCGGCCCCATGGTCCTTCACGGTCCGGCTGAGCGCCGCGTCGAAGTCCGCCCGCTCCTCGAAGTCACGGTGGTCGATGACGAGGGCCGGGATGCCTGCGGCCCGGGCCCGCTCGAGCCCGTAAGCGTCCGGGTTGTTGGAAATCACCACGACGATCTCAGCCGGTAGGCCCGGCTCCTTGCAGGCGTCGATCAGCGCCTGCAGGTTGGTGCCGGTGCCGGAAATCAGCACCGCGACCTTCAGCTTCGCCATGTCTCCTTGGCGCCGCGAAGGCGGAACGGCGGTTCGCGGGCCCTCCTCGGGACCACACGGCCGAGGGTGAACACCGTCTCGCCGGTCTCGGCGAGGACCCTTTCCACCTTGCCCACCGCATCCGCGTCGGCGATGACCGCCATCCCGATCCCGCAGTTGAAGGTGCGCGTGAGTTCATGGGGTACGATCCGGCCGGCCTCCTTGAGCCAGCGGAACACGGGCGGCAGTGGCCATGCGGCCGCGTCGACCTCGACCGCGAGCCCTTGCGCCAAGACCCGCGGCGGGTTCTCCACCAGCCCCCCGCCCGTCACGTGGGCAAGGGCTTTGACGGCGCCAGTTTCCACCGCCTTGAGGCAGCTCTTCACGTAGATGCGCGTGGGCTCTAAGAGCGCCTCGCCCAGGGTGCGGCCGGAGTCGAAGGGGGCGGGGGCGTCATAGCTTAAGCCCTGCGCCTCGACGATCCGGCGGACCAGCGAGAAGCCGTTCGCGTGCAGCCCGCTCGACGCGAGCCCGAGGAGCACGTCGCCGGCGGCCACGGTTTCGCCGGTGAGGAGCCGGCCGCGCTCGGCGGCACCAA
>JBHICW010000263.1:0-1746 GCA_046759785.1 Alphaproteobacteria bacterium | reverse complement strand
GACTTTTCCCGGAGCCAGGGGCGCAAACCTAGCGGCGCGTCTCGACCTCCCCGAGGGGACCCCCGCCGCCTACGCCCTGTTCGCCCATTGCTTCACCTGCTCCAAGGACATTCTGGCCGCATCGCGCATCAGCGCGGCCTTGGTGGAGCGCGGCATTGCGGTGCTGCGCTTCGACTTCACGGGTCTCGGCAGCAGCGAGGGAGAGTTCGCCAGCACCGACTTCTCGTCCAACGTCGACGATGTGGCGGCGGCCGCCGACGTCCTCCGCGACCGCTTTGTGGCCCCGAAGATCCTGGTCGGCCACAGCCTTGGCGGGACCGCCGTGCTCGCCGCCGCCGGGCGCGTTCCGGACGCGGTCGCCGTCGCAACGGTCAACGCGCCTTACGATCCGGCCCACGTCCGCCATTTGCTCGCGGACGCCGTGCCCGAGATTGAGGCGGTGGGGGAGGCCGAGGTCGTCGTCGCCGGTCGCGCCTTCCGCATCAGGAAGCAGTTCCTTGACGACATCGGCGAGCAGAACATGCGCCGCGCCGTCGCCGGCTTGGGCAAGGCCCTCATCGTGTTCCATGCCCCGCGCGACCGGACCGTGAGCGTCGACAACGCGCGGCTCATCTTCGAGGCGGCGCGGCACCCGAAGAGCTTCGTCTCCCTCGACGACGCCGACCACCTTCTCACCCGCAAGGCCGATGCCGCCTACGTCGGTGCCGTGCTCGCCGCGTGGGCGGGCCGCTACATCGACTCCGAGGGCGCGACGGCGGACGCGTCGAGCCCACGGCCCGAGCCCGAGGCCGTGCCCGGCGCCGTCGTCGTCGCCGAGACCGGCGAGGGCCGGTTCGCCCAGACCATTGCCGCCGACGGGCACGTCCTGCGTGCTGACGAGCCCGCCGCCTACGGCGGCACCGATACCGGGCCGTCGCCCTACGACCTTGTCCTCGCCGGTCTCGGCGCGTGCACCTCGATCACGGTGCGCATGTATGCCGATCAGAAGAAGTGGCCGCTCGAGCGCGTCGAGGTGCGGCTCAGGCACGACAGGATCCACGCCGAGGACTGCGAGACGTGCGAGACCAGGGAAGGCAAGATCGACCGCATCGAACGCGAGCTCGAGCTCACCGGCCCGCTCCAGCCTGAGCAACGCGAGCGGCTCTTGGAGATCGCCGAGAAGTGCCCCGTGCACAGGACGCTTGAATCGGAGAAACTGATCGTGACCCGGCTGGCTGAGTAAGCGATTCCCGCCGGCTCTCGGCGGCTCCCGCTGGCGACGCTCGTGAGGGCCAAGGCGCCGGCGCCGCCAACCAGACCACGGGCTGGACGTTAGGCCCACAAACACCAACGGCGGCCCGAGGTGGAGCCGCCCGAGATGCCTAATTGCCGAACAGCCCCTGCAGTCCGTTACCGACGCCCTCGAGCACGCCTTTGGCTCCCTCGATGACCTTCTCCGTGGGCGAGGGCTTGTTTACCCCTCGGCCGTTGTCGGATCGATGACCGTCGTGACTTCGCGTATCGGGTCGGCCGGAAACCCGCCCTTCTCGGCGTGCTTGCGAACCATGTCCACGTTCGGCGCGATGTAGACGCAGAAGAGCTTGTCGCCGGTCACATAGCTCTGAACCCACTGGATCTCGGGGCCGAGCTCCCGCAAGACGTCGTTGGACTTCTGCGCCACCGCTTGCCACTTGCCGGGCGGAAAGCTTCCGGCCCCCGGAATGTCCCTCTCGATCACGAACTTCGGCATGTCTGACCTCCTCCCTC
>JBHICW010000262.1:0-1778 GCA_046759785.1 Alphaproteobacteria bacterium | reverse complement strand
CCCTGGTCGGGAATCGATAGGCCTTTGGGCGGCGGCCCGGTCTGGTAAAAGACGTCGATCGGGATGCCGCCCCGCGGGTACCAGTAGCCGCCGATTCTGAGCCACCGCGGCTTAATCGCGGCGACGAGGCGCTTCGCGATCATGATCGTGCAAGCCTCGTGGAAGGCTCCGTGGTTGCGGAAGGAGCCGAGAAACAGCTTCAGCGACTTGCTTTCCAGGACCCAGTCGCCCGGCACGTAGTCGATGACGAGGTGCGCGAAGTCGGGCTGCCCGGTGAGTGGACAGAGCGACGTGAACTCGGGACAGGTGAAGCGGACGAGGTAGCGGACGTCCGGGTCGGGGTTCGGGACCTTCTCGAGCACGGCCTTATCGGGCGAGGCCGGGAGCTCGGCCTTGCCGCCGAGCTGCGTAAGGCCGCTGTAGATCGTCTCTTCTTTCCTTCCTCGACGGCTTCGAGGCTTCACTCGGGCAGCCAAGCTCGGCCCTCCTTCTCGGTGGGACGGGCGCGGCCTATCGGCTCGCCGAAGACATGCTCGGGCAGAGGGATCGGCTCGCCGCCTGGGCGCACCGGCCGGCCGCGACAGCGCCACAGGCTCAAAAGCCGGCCGTACGTTACGATCACGCCGGCACTAGCCACGGCGATCGACGACACGAATGCCGCTGCGAACGCGTGGGCGGAGCAAAACAGGTTGCCCACGTTCACCGGCTTGCTTATGCCATCGACACCGACGCCGAAATAGCCGCGCATGGCTTGAACCTGCATCGGCACGTGCGGCAAGGCAAGCCTTTCGACGCGCAAGACGCCCATGATGGTTCGTTCCCCAAGTCCGCCTCGAGTCCTTCCTCGCCCGGGAGCGGCCGCCGCCGTCCGGAATGACGCATTCCCGGGCGCGCCGCCGGTCGGCCTTGCCTTGCGGACGAGCCCCGACGCGTGTTCTGCGATGCCCTGCGGCGGTAAGAGAACGCCATGACCGACCGCACCACCGAGCCGCCTGCCTCCGCCCCGGACGCGCAAACGGCCTCGACTAATCCCGTCCTCGTCGAAGGGACCCGCGGCGGGCTCCTAGAGAGCGCCCACCGAGGCGCCGCCGCGGTCGCCGACACGCGGGGCCGGCTCCGCCATGCATGGGGCGACGTCACCCGGCCCGTCTACCCGCGCTCCGCGGTCAAGCCGCTGCAGGCCTTGCCCCTCGTGGAGACCGGCGCCGCCGACCGCTTCACCCTGAGCGATGTCGAGCTGGCCCTCGCCTGCGCCTCCCACAACGGCGAGCCGCGGCAGGTGGAGACGGTGAAGGCGTGGCTCGAGCGCTTGCACCTCACGGAGGACGACCTTGAGTGCGGGCCCCATGCGCCCCTCAACGCGACCGCGGCCGAGGCGCTCGTCCGCGACGGTCGTAACCCCACGCGACTCCACAACAACTGCTCGGGCAAGCACGCGGGGTACCTGACGCTAGCCCGACACCTCGGTGTCCCGCCCCGGGGCTACAGCCGCCCCGATCACCCGGTCCAGCGGGTCGTCACGCGCACCCTTGCCGAGATGGCCGACGTCGACGCCGAGCCCGTGCCCGTGGCCGTAGACGGCTGCGGCGTCCCCACCCTGGGCCTGCCTCTCGCCAGGCTGGCGGCCGCTATGGCCCGCCTCGCCGCCGCGCATGACCTTTCCCCCGCGCGCGCCGCCGCGGCCGAGAGGGTGTTCGAAGCCATGGGCCGGGAGGCCGCCATGGTGGCGGGCCGAGGCCGGTTCTGCACCGCGGTGATCCGGGCCACCGGCGGTGCGG
>JBHICW010000261.1:0-1786 GCA_046759785.1 Alphaproteobacteria bacterium | reverse complement strand
GGGGCGCCCGGCTACGCTTCTTCCTCGTCTACTTCCTTCTTCAGAATCGCGCGGGCGGCGGCAAAGTGGTGGGGCCGCATGTGCGAGCGGAGCGCCGCGATCGCCGCCGCCAGCACGGCGGCGTCGTCGGTGAAGCCCAGCCCGGCGATGAAATCCGGGATCACGTCCATGGGCGTAATGAAGTACGCCAGCGCCCCGAACAGGATCGCCTTCACGAACAGCGGCGTCTTGGCGTCGGTCGCGCAGTAAAACGCGGCGAGCGCGTCCTCCATGAACGGCACCTTGCCGAGCGTGGCCCGCACCTTGTCCCAGAAGCGCTCGGTGACGAACGCCTCGTCGGCCTCGAGCTTCGCCGGGTCGAAGTCGGATAAGTCCTTCTCGTCCATGCGATTCGTCCCGGCGACGGCGGAACTTCGCAGGGAGCGGAGGGACCCGGGCCCCGGCCTTGCCGTCAGGGCGCGAACTCGGCCGCCCGCCTTTCGATGATGCGGGCGAGCTTGATGTCGCGCTCGGAGAGGCCGACCACGTCATGGCTTGTCAACGTGATCTCGACCCGGTTGTAAACGTTGCACCACTCCGGGTGGTGATTCATCTTCTCGGCCGCGAGTGCCACCCGCGTCATGAAGCCGAAGGCGGCGTTGAAGTCCTTGAACTGGAACGCCTTCATGATCGCATCGCGACCCTCGACGAGGGCCCAGCCCGAAAGCCCGGCCAGCGCCTCCTGGCGCGCCTTCCCTTCAAGCCTGCCGCCCATCGCGTCCCTTCTCGAGCCCCACGCCCGGCCCATACTGGCGGAGCTTGGCGCCCCGTTCAAGGCGAGCTATCGTCGCCCCATGCGGCCCCCGTTCGCCACCGCGCCCAGCGCGGCCGACATCGAGGCGATCGCCCGCGCCGCGCTTGAGGAGATCCCGGACGAGCTTCGGCGGCTGGCCCGCGACGTCCCTATTCTGGTCGAGGAGTTCCCCGACGAGGCGACGCAGGAAGCGATGAACCTCGAAACCCCCTTCGACATCCTGGGGCTCTACCAGGGGGTGGCGCTCGACCAGAAGAGCGTCATCGATGTCGCCACCGACATCGACCGCATCTTCCTCTACCGGCGGCCGCTCCTCGACTACTGGTGCGAGACCGGCGAGACGCTGGAGGCCATCGTCCGCAACACCCTCATCCACGAGATCGGCCACCACTTCGGCTTCTCCGACGAGGACATGGAACGTCTCGAGGCCGAGCCCTAGCCGGCGGCCTCAGGCCTCCTCGAGGGGGTAGCTCGCGGCACCAAGCAGTTCGTTGAGCCGGTCGTAGAACGTGTGCCCCGGTGATTTCGGGATGTCCTGCCGCCTGATGAGCAAATCCGCCTGCACCGGTCCCCGCCTGCCGAGCGCCATTTCCGGCCCTCTTCGACGCTCCGGCTCTCGGCGAATCAGATGTACCGGTTTTTCAAGGGCCTCTCTCGCCGCCTTCGCACCCGGTTGTGCTCGCCATCGTGAGCGCCGAGGGAGAGGCCAATTCAGGGGCGCAGAACTCTCAAAAACCGGATCTCAAGGCAGGCCGACCGGGTGCCCCGCAGCCTTCCAGCCCGGAAACCCATCGCGGAAGTAGTAGACCTTCTTGAAGCCCCAGGACACCGCCTGGGCACAGGCCTTGGATGAACGCAAGCACGCGGGCCCGGCGCAGTAAATGACGACCTCTTGGCCTTTGTCCACGACCTCTACGAGCGTGGCTTCGCTAAAGTCAATTTTGAGGTCGAGGAGGACGGCGCCGGGGATGTGGCCAAAACTCCAGTGGCCGT
>JBHICW010000260.1:0-1852 GCA_046759785.1 Alphaproteobacteria bacterium | reverse complement strand
TGATCGGCAACCTGTTCAACCTCGGCATCGGCCGTTTCTTCGCCTTCATCTACGCCAAGCTGGGCGAGCTGCCGCGGCCGCTCCTGATCCCGTTGATCATGCTGATGGCGGTGATCGGCAGCTACGCCTACCAGGGCAACCCCTATGAGGTGGTCATCATGCTCGTCTTCGGGTTCGTCGGCTTCGGCATGCGCATCTTCGGCATCCCGGAGGCGCCGATGGTGATCACCTTCCTGATCACCCCGATGGCGGAGGCCAGCGTGCGGCGGGCCTTGCTCATCAACCAGGGCGACTGGTTCGCCGCCCTGTTCCACAGCCCGCTGGCGATCGGCCTGTTCGTCTCCGTCGTGGTACTGAGCTATCTCGCCATTCGGCTCCGCGTCGGCGAGCGGCTCACCGAGATGTCGGGAAGCCAAGCCGAGGGGATGGAAGCCGCCAAGGATTAGCCTCCTCGGCGCTTCCCCGGCGCGCCGGCGGGGGCTCCGCCGTGCGCGAGATCGGCCGGCGCCGGCGCCTTCACCCGTGCCGGGCGTTCAGCCGGCTGGGCCCGAGAGGGCGGCGAGCCGGGCCGTAAGATCCCTGACCGAGGTCCGCTCGAGGGACGCGACGGCGGCCTCCACGGGGCCGATGGCCTCGTCCCTCCGCATCCCGCGCATCAGGGTCCGGAACTTGGCCTCGAGCGCGGCCTCCCGGTTGGGGTTCGCCGGCGAGCCGGAGGGGTCGAGGACGTAGGCGCGCTCGAAACCTTCGCCGGCGCCTTTCTCGACCTCGACCCAGCCGACGAAATGTTCGGGATAGATGCCGTCGAGCTTGGGGTCGTGGACCAGTTCGATGCGCCGCGCGAGCTCGACGATCGCCGGCGCCGCCAGTTTTTCCGGCGCGAAGGCAGGCGGGAGCACCGCGCCTTCGAGCAGGGCGACGGCGAGGCAGTAGCGGGCGCTCATCTGCGCGTTGAGCTCGGTGCCGGGCTCGTAGGCGTAGCCGCACTGCACCTCGACGACGCGGCCGACGCCCGCCCGGACCCGTTGCCCGGGATCCGGCGGCCCGCCCAGCGCGGCGCGCGCTTTGAGCGCCGCGTCGACGTGGGCATGCAGGCTGCCGCAGCAGGCATAGGGCTTGAACGAGGTGGCGTCGAGGCAATAGTGCGCGCCGAGCCCCTCGAGGAGCGCCTCGGGGCGCGGGCTGTCGGAGAAGGCGCAAAGCAATCCGCCGTCCTCGGCCTCGTAGATCTGGGTCGGGCCGGTGAGGCCGAGCGCCGCGAGCTCGGCGGCGAGGATGCCGGCGTGGGCGGCCCTTCCTGGGTGCAGGCGCTTGCTCATGGCGCCGTCGGCGTTAAAGGCAAACAGGCCGGAGCCCTGGGTGCCGGCGAGGCCCAGGGCCCAGGCGGTGGTCGCCGCATCGAGGCCGAGGAGAACGGCGCCCGCCGCGGCCGCGCCCAAAGGCCCGCAGACCCCGGTGAGGTGCCAGCCCCTAAGCCGCGCGGCGGAGGGGTTAAGCGCGAGGCCGGTGCGGATCATCACCTCGTATCCGGCGGCCAGCGCCGTCTCGAGGCGCTCGCCCGAGGCGTCGAGCGCTTCGCCCAGGGCCACCGCCGCCGGCACGACGGCGGCCCCCGGATGGAGCTTGGCGTTGTGGAAGTCGTCGAGCTCGAAGGCGTGGCTGGAGACGCCATTGACGAGGGCCGCGTCGCAGGGCCTGAGCGAAGGCTCGGGCTCGCCCCACACCGAGGCAAGCGCGCCGGCGGCGGACGGCGGATGGGCGCCCTTCAGGGTCCAGGCGCGGACGGCGCGGGTCCACGGCCGGTCCAGCCCGTAGAGGCCGACCCCGAGGGTATCCAGCAGCGCCGACCGGA
>JBHICW010000259.1:0-1860 GCA_046759785.1 Alphaproteobacteria bacterium | reverse complement strand
GGTGGGCCGACATCACCAAGGGAAACGCGCCGCTTCCGGACGTGCGGCCCGCCCTCGACAAAGGCCGGGCCGCGACGTGGCTGCGACCCGCCGGCGCAGTCGTTCCTGGGCGGGCCACGTTCGGGGCTTTCCCCCGGCGGCCCGAGGCCCGGCTCAAGCCTTCAGCTTGTAGCCCACCCGAAGGAGCCGGTAGCAGGCAAACCAGAGCAGCGCGTTGAGCGCCACCAGCATGGCCACGCCCGCGGCCAGCGAGCCGTCCGCATGCCCGATGAACCCGTAACGGAACCCGTCGATCATGTAGAAGAAGGGGTTGAGCTGGCTCACCATGTGCAAGATGGCGGGCAGGCGCTCGACCGAATAGAAGGTGCCCGAGAGAAAGGCAAGCGGCATGATGACGAAGTTGGTGAGTGCGGCCATCTGGTCGAACTTCTCGGCCCAGATTCCGCCTAAGACGCCCAAGAGAGAGAGCGCGAGCGACGCCGCCACCGCGTGGAAGATCACGAAGAACGGGTGAATGGGGACCAGAGTCACGAAGAACTCCATCACCGCCACCAGCACCGCCCCCACGAGAAGGCCGCGGGTCACGCCCCCGAGCGCCAGCCCGAGGGCGAGCTCTCCGGGGCTTAAGGGCGGCATCAGGTAGTCGATGATGTTGCCCTGAATCTTGGCGATGACGAGAGACGAGGACGTGTTGGCGAAGGCGTTCTGGATGATCGCCATCATCGCCAGCCCCGGGGCCAGGAACTCCAGGAACGGCACGCCGCCCAGCTCGCGCGCGGCGCGGCCGAGCGCGACCGCGAAGATGGTGAGGAACAGCAAGGTCGTGACCACCGGCACCAGCATGGTCTGGGCCGGGACCTTGAGGAACCGCCGGACCTCCTTGACGTACAGCGTCCACAGCCCGAGCCAGTTCACAGGGTCCAGGGCGGGAGGCTCGCGGGTCATCGGCTGCATGTCACCGGACACATCGGGCAAGGGCGGGGCGAACGATAGACCCAACCCTGCGCGGGCGGCAAGCCGCCCTGGGGCCGCTGTGGGGCGAGCCAGAGCCACTCGGCCCCGCGCCGGGCCCAAGCGAGTCGCCGACCGGGCCGCCTTCCGACCAGCGGTCAAGTGCCCCTTCCTTCGGCTCCCGCACCCCACGCCGCCTTTCTTTCGCTGGTTTCCTGGACGGGCGGGGCTAAGATACAACCTGTGCGCATGAGAGCTTCCCGCCCCGGCCTCGCACGCGATCCCGCCTCGGCACGGGCCCGGTCGGCGCCGCTGTCGATCGGCGCGCTGGCGCGGCGGACAGCCTGCAAGGTTGAAACAATCCGCTACTACGAGCACATCGGCTTGCTTCCGCCGCCGGCGCGGACCGCCGGCGGTCACCGCCAATACAGCCGGGACAATTTGATGCGCCTCACCTTCATTCGGCGCGCCCGCGACCTCGGCTTCACCCTCGAGGGCGTGCGCCGCTTGCTCCAGCTCGTCGACGAGCGCGGCCAATCCTGCGCCGAGGTCCAGCGGCTCGCCCAGGGTCATCTCGGCACGATCCGGGACAAGATCGGGGATCTCAGGGCGCTCGAGGCCGTCCTGGAGCAAATGGTCGCGACCTGCGAGGGCGGCACGGTCCCCGACTGCCCGATCATCGAGGCCCTGTTCCGCGGCGAGCCGTAGCGCCCCGCTCCACTCGCCGATCCCTGGCCATGGACGTCCGCCCCTCTACCCGTTGGCCGCGGCCCGCGGCGGCCCGCGCCGACGGCCGCCTCGCCGCGCTCGCCGGGGCACTCCTCCTCGGCCTCGTGGTCTCAGGCTGCACCCCGCTGGTGCGACCGGCCGGGCCGATGGTACGCCCTCCGGACCTCCTCGCCGACTCGG
>JBHICW010000258.1:0-1878 GCA_046759785.1 Alphaproteobacteria bacterium | reverse complement strand
GCACTCAATCCGCGCGAGGATGACGAGAGCCGCTCTTCCTTAGACGCCGGTCTAGGCCCAGCGCATCTTGGCTCGGCAATCGCTAGACACGACTACAGTGACGCCGTGCGCACAGGCGCCATGTGGGACGAACGGAACCCGGATGAGGTGGCCGCGGATAGGCCGCCCGTCACGGCGGGGCGGGCGTGGTCGGTGCCGGCCTACCGTGAATAGGTGCCGACGAGCTCCGCCTCCGCTAAGAGGTGGGGCCGGGCCGCCGCCTCGACGTCCGGGCAGCGCGGCGCGCCGCCTGTCTCCAGCTTCTCCGTTCCGAGCGCGAGCAGCCGGAAGTGGTAATGGTGCGTGCCGTGCCCTGGGGGCGGGCAGGGGCCGCCATAGCCGGTCCGCCCGAAGTCGTTGACGGCCTGGCGGGTACGCCCCACTTGGGCGTCGGTGGGGTAGGACTCCTCCAGGTGGGTCGCGCCGGCGGCGATGTCGAATACCGCCCAGTGGCGCCAAGTGCCCGCCGGAGCATCGGGGTCGTCGCACAAGAGCGCCAAGCTCCGCGTGCCCTCGGGCGCGCCGGACCAGGCGAGCGCGGGCGAGGCGTCCTCCCCCTCGCAGGTATAGCGGGCCGGAATCCTTTCGCCGTCGGCGAAGGCCGAGCTCGTGAGCGTGAACGCCATGATCGCCTCCCGAATGAGAACTGCAGCCCCAGTCTACACCTTATCTGCACCTTTCCGCGCGCGTGTGCCGTTGCCAGGCCGACCGGCGCGGCCGGAACCCGCAGCCGTCACCGCCTACCTGGATCGCCTGTTGGCGGCGAGGACGCAGAGGTAATCGAGCGCCAGCGTCGCCGCCGCCAGAGACGTGATCTCGCCGACGTCGTAGAGCGGGGCGACCTCGACGATGTCCATGCCGACGAAATCGATGTTGATGAGGCGATGGAGGATTTCCTGGGCCTGCCAGGTCGAGAGGCCGCCCACGACCGGGGTGCCGGTACCGGGCGCGCAAGAGGGGTCCAGGCAATCGATGTCGAAGGTGAGGTAGGCCTTCGAGTCCCCCACCACGCGCTTGATCTCGTCGACGGTCGCCTCAATGCCGTTGCGGTGCACCCAAGGCGCCTCGAGGACGGTGAAGCCGTGGGTCTCGTCGTTATGGGTGCGAATGCCGATCTGGACCGAGCGTTTGGGTTCGATGAGGCCGTCCTCGGCGGCGTGGAAGAACATGGTCCCGTGATCGTAGCGGTCGCTGCGCCAGCTGTCCGAGTGGGCGTCGAAGTGCACGAGGGACAGCGGGCCATGGGCCTTGGTGTGGGCACGGAGCAGCGGTAGGGTCACGAGATGGTCGCCACCGAGGGTCACGAGCGAGACGCCGGTCTCGATGATCTTCGCCGCGTGAGCCTCGACCTCGCGCAGCATGCGGTCGGGATAGCCATAGTCGAAGTGGCAGTCGCCGTAGTCGATGACGGCAAGGCGGTCGAACGGGTCGAAGCCCCACGGCCACACCTTGCCCCAGGCGAGTTGCGCCGATGCCTTGCGAATGCCGGCGGGGCCGAAGCGGGCGCCGGGCCGGTTGCTGGTGGCGAGGTCGAAAGGGACGCCGCTCACCGCCACATCGACGCCGGCGAGGTCGCGGCTGTACTTGCGGCGCATGAAGCTAAGGGCGCCGGAGTAGGTGGGCTCGGGCTCTGAGCCGTAAAGGCTCGTCTCGGTGAAGGCATGGTCGCCCGGTCTCTCGGTCATCGCAGCCTCCATGGGCGGTCGCCCGTCTGCCGAAGACGCGCTAGAGGCGCGCCTCAGCGACCTAGGTTGCGGAGGGGTCGTCGCGTGGAGCCGCAGTGTGCCGTGTTCGCGCCGCCGACACAACGGGACGGCTGCTCGACCGGCCGGTGCGGCC
>JBHICW010000257.1:0-1882 GCA_046759785.1 Alphaproteobacteria bacterium | reverse complement strand
GCGCCGGTGTCGTCGAGATGGCGGTAGAGCTCGGCGCGGCCGGTGCGTCGGTGGGCCGCCAGCTCACGCGAAACAGGATTGCGAGCGCTGCCCTTGTGCTCCCCGATGCAGATGTGGAAATGCCAGGCGCCGAAGTTGACGGTGAGGTAGCCGTCCGAGAGTGAAACGCGCGTGGGCTTGTTGGGGGCCCGGATCTCCCAGGCCGCACCCTGGACGAGCACCCCGAACCGAATGGGACGCCAGTGGTTCTCGAAGATGTCCCGACACAGCCGGAAGAGGAACGCTTCCGAGGTATCGAGGGGGAATACCTCGAGCGTGCCCATTCCGGGCTCGACCACCGTCTTCACCGCCGCACTCACCGCTTCCTCCACGGCTCGACCCGCCCTGAGGCGGCATACCCGTCCTCGCCCCGGCGGGCCGGCCTAGCTCGGCCCGTGGCCTCCAGCAAACCACCCGGCGGGCTCGCCCGCAATCGCTTTCGGAGCCGAGGCTGGCTTGGTGCCTATGCGACGGCTAGAACGGCAGCGACGATGCCGACCATGGCGAGGGCGACGGCGATCATGGTCGCGACCATGCCCCAGAGACCGGCGACGGCCGGCAATTTGGCGGCCGATTCCTGATGGCGTCGAGAGCGATGTCGACGCGGTCAAACCGCTTCGCCATCTCCTCCACGCTGACCTCGAGGCGCCTCACGCGCTGATCCATGCCGCCGCTATCGCTCGCCGCCGTCAGGCCATCATCTCCTGGATGTAGGTGGGCAGGGCGAAGGCGGCGAGGTGGATCGCCGGGTTGTAGTACTTCGTGTCGAGCCGGACGGCCTCGAAGCGCTGCCGGATCGTCTCGAGCGGGACCTCGCGCGGTTCCGTGCTGAAGCCCGCCCAGCCGAAGACCATGAAGCCGCCCTCGTACGATGGCACCGGCGCGACGTAAAGCGTCATGTCGGGGAAGACCTCCCGCATGCGCGGACAGGCCTTCTTCAGCTCCTCCGCCTCCGCCGGGAAGAACGGGACGCTGTTCTGGCTCACGAAGATGCCGTCGGGCGCGAGGCACCGCCGGCAGTCCGTATAGAAGTCGCTCTCGTACAGCACGTAACCCGGCCCGCCCGCCGCCGCATCGGTGGAATCGACGATGATGACGTTAAAGCGCTCGTTCGTCTCGGCGACGAAGGCGGCGCCGTCCCCGATAATGAGTTCGGTCCTCGGGTCGTCGAACGCGCCCTTGCCGATCGAGGGCAGGTGCTCGCGGCAGAGCTCGATCACCCGGGCGTCGATCTCCACCAGCGTCACCTTCTCCACGGGCTGTTTCAGCACCTCCTCGAGGGCGCCCCCGTCGCCGCCCCCGATGATGAGCACCCGCCGAGCCCCGCCATGAGCGAGGATCGGCGGGTGGGCGATCATCTCGTGGTAAATGAACTCGTCCCGCTCGGTCGTCTGAATGATGCCGTCGAGGACGAGCACCCGGCCGAAGGTCCCGTTCTCGAAGATCTGAACCTTCTGGTACCGGGTCTGATCCTCACAGATCCATCGTTCCACACCCAACCTGAGCTTCGCCGAGACGGAGACGTCCTCGTCGAACCAATTCACAGCATGAGGCCCCGCTTCTGCTCGGCGAGCTGGACCTGCGTGGGCTGCCAGGCCCGGCGGAACACCGGCATGGCCTTGTACGGGTCGCAGTCGCCGCAGACGAAGATGTCCACGGCCGCGTAACCCTGCTCCGGCCAAGTATGCACGCTGATGTGGGACTCGGCGAGCACGGCCACGCCGGACACCCCCCCGTTCGGCGTGAAGTGATGGAGCTCGACGTTGAGCAGGGTGGCACCCACTGCGGCCACCGCCTCGCGCAGGGCCTCCTCGGCGCGCTCCAGGTTGCCTAGATGCTGGGC
>JBHICW010000256.1:0-1904 GCA_046759785.1 Alphaproteobacteria bacterium | reverse complement strand
CGCACCCCGGCCCGCGGCCGTCACCTCCTTGCGCAGCAAGGCCCTGAGCTCCGTCTTCAAATGTTTGAACTCAGAGCGGCCGTGCATCTCCTTGACAAGGAACCGTTGGGCGCGGTAGCGGCGGCCGTCGCTGGGGTGGCGGTGGCGGTCGGCCTCGGGCTCGGGCGCCGGGTCGGGTTCGGCACCCCGCTCGTCGAGGCCTGGCTCGGTCCGTAGGCGAAACACGTAGGGTCACGGTCCGACGGCGGCGGCGAGTCGCGGGTACCTGAGCCCTAAGGTCATGGCCCGCGCCGCCATGAAGACGAGGAAGGCGAGCCACAACCCGTGATTACCGAGGAGCGGAACGAGCGTGAGCGCCGCGGCGATGAAGACGGCGAGCGAGGCTATCATCGCGTTGCGCATCTCCGCCGTCCGGATGGCACCGATGAAGATGCCGTCGAGCTGGAAGCTCCACACCGAGACCAGCGGCGAAAGGACGACCCAGACGAGATAGTCGAGCGCCGTCGCCCGTACGTCCTCAACGTCGGTGAGGACGCGGATGAGAAGCCAGCCCAGCGCGCCGAAGAGCACCGTGATACCACCGCCGACCATGAGCGCCCAGCGGGTCGAGGCCCTGACGGCGCCGTCGAGCGCGGCCCGGTTCCTGGCGCCGACGGCGCTTCCCACCAGCGCCTCGGCGGCGTGGGCGAAGCCGTCGAGACCGTAGGCGAGAAAGCTCTGGAAGTTTAGGAGCACGGCGTTGGCCGCCAGTATCGTCACGCCGAGCCGGGCGCCCTGGGCGGTGAAGAAGGCGAAGGCGGCCTGAAGGCACAGGGTGCGCACGAAGATGTCGCGGTTCGCGACGACGAGCCGGCCGAGCCGCTTGAGGTCGAGGATCGCCGCCCACGCTGCGGTGGAGGCGGTCAAGGCCCGCCCGGCAAGCGGGAGGCCGAGTCCTGCGCCCGTCCACTCGGCGATCAGCGTCGCCGCTGCGACACCCGGCACGCCCCAACCGAGCACGGGGACGAACAGAAGGTCGAGGGCGATGTTGACGCTGTGGATCACGACCTGAAGGACGAGCGCCGCGCGGACCCGCTGGACGCCGAGAAGGAAGCCCAGCACGACGTAGTTCGCGAGCGCCGCCGGCGCCCCCCAGATGCGGATTTCGAAGTAGCGCCCCGCAAGCTGCCCTACCTCCGCTCCCGGTCCGATGAGTGTGAGGGCGAGGCTCAGGATCGGTGCCTGTAGGAGAAGGAGCACCGCCGCCAGCAGCGCGGCGAGGCCGAGGGGCCTTACCAGCGTGCCGGTGAGCTCCGCCGCCTCCCCTGCACCGAAGGCCTGGGCGGCGAAGCCGGTGGTGCCCATGCGCAGGAACCCGAAGCCCCAGTAGATGACGTTGAAGATGAGCGCGCCGACCGCGAGCGCGCCGAGGAAGTGGGGCCCCGGCAGGTGTCCGACGACCGCCGTGTCGACCGCGCCTAAAAGCGGCACGGTCAGGTTGGCGAGAATCATCGGCCAGGCTAAGCGCCACACGCGCCTGCTCCAGGTCGGCTCGGCCGGGGCATGAGTGGGACGGGGGATCGAGACCGGCTCCCTCGGCACCCGCGGTTCGCCGTCCGCGGTCATCGCGACCTGCGCCTATGGTGCTTCGGGCCACGGGAGGCGCGGGCGCTCGTCATCTTTCGGGGCCTCTTGCATGGGGGCGATGTTGTAGCGAGCTGGCAGGTTCGGCGTCTGGTCAAGCCTAAGGGTCTTGACCCACGCATCAGGCGGCGTGCGCAGGGTGAACCGTCCGCACGTAGCCCCATGCTAGCAGCACCCCTCGCGCCGCTGCCAGCCCTCGCACGGGGAGCCCTGGGCAAGGTGGCCCTTAAGGTCGGTCTGAAAAGTTCCCGTGCGACGGTGTATGTGGGTGCGTCTGAACT
>JBHICW010000255.1:0-1910 GCA_046759785.1 Alphaproteobacteria bacterium | reverse complement strand
TCCTGCCGGCTCCGGGCGGTCGTAAGGGTCCCAGGCCGGCGGGGCCGCGGCGAGGTACGCCTCGACCTCGCGGCGGAAGCGCTCCGGGGGGATCAGGCTTTCCTCGGCGCCCTCGAGCGCGAGGCTCGGTGTAATCTGGTCGACGCCGTCGAAGCGCCAGCGTCCGCGTCCCTTCTCGTGGTCGGACAGGCGCTCGGCGAGAGGCCCTAGGTCCACCCGGGCCAAGGGTGGCGCCGAGGTATATTGGACCCAGCTCTCGTAGCGGTAGGCGAGCGCGTACCGGCGTCCCTGCACATACAGCACCCGGTTGCGGTCGGTGGCGTTGTGCACCGCCATGGGATGGCAGACCGCCTTCAGGGGTTGGGCGAAGCGGTGCGCCCGGCGTGCGATCATGTGCTCGGCCAGTGTGACCACCGCGAGGTCGAGCGCGGGGACCTCCTCGATCGTCACGAGGCCGGCGCGGACGGCGGCCTCGCTTTCGGCGAGCCAGTGGTCCTCCTCGCGCCACAGCGCGGCGAACCGTTCGGGGTGCGCGGCGATCTCCCTGAGCCGCGGCAGCAGCGCCCGGTAAAGCGCGGCTGAGACGCGCGGGTAGGGCTGTCGGAACAGCTCAGCCTCGAGCGGCGAGAGCTCCGGGTCGGCGAACGCCGCGATCGTGAAGGTGACCCGGGCGGCCTCGCGCGACCGAAAGGTCCCGAAATCGCCGGCCCGAGCGACGTCGACGAGGAGCTCGCGCCGCGCCTCGGCCTCGTCCGGGTCAAGCAGGATGTAAACGCCGACGAGCCCGTCCTCGTCGAAATGGTTGTTGGAGACCGCCTCCACGCACACGTGGTGGGCGGGGCTCTTGAGGTAGTTGAAAACGATCTGTGCCGACAGGTCCGCCTTCAGCGAGGCGGGTGTGCCGCTCTTCGGCCAGTGCGAGAGGGTGAGGACGGTGTGCGCGTTGCCGGCGCCGTCCACCAGGATATGGGGCGTCGTGTCGAGTTCGTCGAAGGGGACGAAGTGTTTCTGGGAGCCCGCCACCCGGCGTCGTCAGCGGCTGAGGCGCTGCTCGGCCGCCGCGTTGCGGACCGCCTTCTGGATCTTCTCGAACGCCCGGACCTCGATCTGCCGCACCCGCTCGCGGGAGATGCCGTACACGCGGCTGAGCTCCTCGAGCGTGGCCGGGTCGTCCTTGAGCCGCCGCTCGGTGAGGATGTGGCGCTCGCGCTCGTTGAGGTGCTCCATCGCGGCGGTCAGGAGCTTGCGCCGCGCACCGAGCTCCTCGCTCTCCGCCAGCGTCGTCTCCTGGTCGTCCGATTCGTCGACGAGCCAGTCCTGCCACTCGCCGTCGCCGTCCGTCTGCAGCGGCGCGTTGAGGGAGTGGTCGGGGCTCGCCAAGCGGCGGTTCATGGTGATGACGTCCGCCTCCGGGACGCCCAGCTGGCGGGCGATCTCGGTCACCGTCTCGGGCGGCAGGTCGCCCTCGTCGATCGCCTGGAGCTGACCCTTGATCTTGCGCAGGTTGAAGAAGAGCTTCTTCTGCGCCGCCGTCGTGCCAATCTTGACGAGCGACCACGAGTGCAGGATGTACTCCTGGATCGCGGCGCGGATCCACCACATGGCGTAGGTGGCGAGCCGGAAGCCGCGATCGGGCTCGAAGCGCTTCACGGCCTGCATCAGCCCCACGTTCCCTTCGGAGATGAGCTCCGCCATCGGCAGGCCATAGCCGCGATAGCCCATCGCGAGCTTTGCCACCAGTCTCAGGTGGCTCGTCACCAGCCGGTGCGCGGCCTCGACGTCGCCGTGCTCCCGCCAGCCCTTGGCCAGCATATATTCCTCATCCGGTTCCAGCATCGGGAACTTTCGGATTTCCTGCAGGTACCGCGCCAGACTCGAGTCCGGCGAAATGGTGGGCAGGATGAGGTTCG
>JBHICW010000254.1:0-1951 GCA_046759785.1 Alphaproteobacteria bacterium | reverse complement strand
CGCCCACTTTCTCTTCGCCGTTTAGACGATGAGCCCAAGGCGCGAACCAGACATACAAGGGTGGGGAGAGGGGCGACCACCGCGGCCGAACGTCATGCCCTCCCGCCCGTAACGCCCGGCGGCGGCGCTGCCCTTGAAGCGACCGCCTCAGGCGACGGCTTCGCCGGTTCTGCGGCCGCCCGCGCCGGGCCAGAGAACGGAGGCGATGTTCTCCGCCCGCCGGAGACGGCGGTCGAGCGCCGCCATGGTCCGCGACATGTCCTCGGTGTCGTCGTTGAGCCAGACCTGGAGCGTCGAGCCGTAGATCGCGGCCAGCCCCTTCGCGCGCAGCAAGCCGCTCACGCCCGTTGTCCCGATGCCCGCCGCCTCGAGCATCCAGTCCATGGAGCGAAGAACCGATGGGACGGTGCAGGCCACGGCCACCGGATCGAACGAGGTGTCGCGCACGATCGCGCGCACGCCCTCCTTGTAGGGCCTCAGTGCCTCGAAGCGGCGCATCATCACGTCGAAGACCCTGTCGCGGGCAGGCTGGGCGGCGAGGTCGGGGTCCTCCTTCGCCAGCACCGCCTCGTCAATCTGGTCGACGAACGCCTCCAGGATCGCGGCCTTCGACCGAAAGGTCCCGTGGAGCTCGGCGAGCGAGACTTTGGCATCGGCGGCGATGTCGGCGAGCGTGGTGTCCCGCCACCCTTGCTTCGCCGCAAGCTCCAGCGCGGCCTTAACGACGCGTCGCGGTATCTCCGCCTTCCTTACTGGCATGGGCTTCTTCCCTCCCCTTACTGGCATGGGCTTCTTCCCTCCCGGCAACAGGTGCCGGAAACCTCCTTCGCTCCCATTCTAGGCGGGGCCGAGCGGGTTGCCAATGGACCGCGCGGCGGGTCCGAGAACGTCGTCGGGGGCCGCGGTGCGGCCGGTCAATCCGCGAGTTCGCGGGAGCGGGCCGTGGCGGCGGCGATCGCCTTCGTGAACAGGGCTTGAAGGCCGTCCTCCGCCATCAGCACCTTGAGCGCTTCGAGGGTGGTACCGCCGGGGCTGGTGACGCTGTGCCGGAGAACGCTCGCCGCCTCGGACGAGCGGTAGGCGAGTTCCCCGCTGCCGCAGACGGTCGCGCGGGCGAGGCGCATCGCAAGCTCGGCGGGAAGACCGGCCTCTTCGCCGGCGCGGGCGAGGCACTCGACGAGCAGGAACACGTACGCCGGTCCCCCGCCCGAGACCGCAGTGACGGGGTCAATGAGCGCCTCGTCCTCGATCCAGACCACCTCGCCGACGGCCTCGAGGAGATCCCCGCATAAGGACCGCTGGGCGGGCGTGACCCGCGAATTTGGGCAGGCCACGGTGATTCCTCGGGCGACCGCCGCGGGGGTGTTAGGCATGGCGCGCACGATCGCGGCCTCCGCCCCCAGTTGCCGCTCGAAATAACCAATCGTCTTGCCGGCCGCGATCGACAGGAAGACGGTGTCAGCGCCCGCGAAGCGGCGATAGGCCGGGACGACCCGGTCCATGACCTGGGGCTTCACGGCGACTACCACAACGGCGGGCTGGAACGAGGGATCGAGGGCCGAAGCCTCGTCGTGGACCTCGACGCCGTGCCGCTCGCGCCCGGCCTCGGCCGCGGCTTGCGCCGGTTCCACGACCGTGATGCGCTCAGGCGGCACGCCGCGGCCCCGCCAACCGCCGAGCAGGGCTCCGCCCATCTTGCCGCAGCCCACGAGGAGCACCGCGCTCGCCGCCGCGCTCACGCCTCACCCACCGGCTCGACCAGGGCTCTGCATAGCGCCTCGTCCGGACTCTTGCCGCCCCAGATCACGGACTGGAACGCGGGGTCGTAACGGTCGCACTCGTCAACCGCCAGCGCCACCGGACCCTCAACCTGTTCCCGCGCGACTGCGCCCGGGCTCCTGAGCAGCAGCGCGTGGCGGAACATGGGAACCGCCTGCTCCGAGCATAGGTC
>JBHICW010000253.1:0-1998 GCA_046759785.1 Alphaproteobacteria bacterium | reverse complement strand
CGCACGGCCGCGTAGAGCGCGTCGTCGAAGCCGTAGTAGCGGTCGGCGAAGAAGATGTGGCCGCTCACCTCGCCGCCGAGGGGGCTCCCCTCTTCGGCCATCTTGGCTTTGATGGGCGAGTGACCCGTCCGCCACATGAGCGGTCTGCCGCCGAGCCGGGCGACCTCGTCGAACAGAATCTGGCTGGCCTTGACGTCGAAGACGATCGTCGCCCCCGGCCGCCGGCGCAGCACATCGGCCGCAAAGATGGCAAGGAGCTGGTCGCCCCAGAGGATGCGGCCCTCCTCGTCGACCACGCCGATGCGGTCGCCGTCGCCGTCGAAGGCGACGCCCAGGTCGCACCGCTCGCGCCGCACGGTGGCGATGAGCTGCTCGAGGTGCTTGGCGACGGTGGGGTCCGGGTGGTGGGCGGGGAAGGTCCCGTCGACCCGTTCATTGAGAAGAATGTGTCGTCCCGGGAGACGCGCGCTGACGGCGGCCATCACCTCCCCCGCCGCGCCGTTGCCGGCGTCCCAGGCCACCGTGAGCGGACGTTGCCCGCCGAACGCCTCGACGAGCCGGTCCACATAGCCGGCCATGACGGGCCGCTCCTCGACCGCGCCCTCGCCCGCCTCGTACGCTCCGGCGGCGGCGATGCGGGCGAGCTCCTGGATGTCGTCGCCATAGAACGGCTTGGCCCCGAGCACGAGCTTGAAACCGTTAAAGCCCGGGGGATTGTGGGAGCCCGTTACCATCACGCCGCCCTCCGTCTTGAGCTCGTGGACGGCGTAGTAGAGCATCGGCGTCGGGCCACGGCCGACGCTGAGCACCCGGGCGCCGGTGTCGGCAAGGCCCTGGACCAGCGCCTCCTTTAGCCTGGGCGAGCTCAGCCGTCCGTCGTACCCCACTGACACGCTGGCACTCCCCAACCGCCGGCGGAGCACGGTGCCGAAGGCGCGCCCCAGGGCCTCGGCGTCGGCCTCGGTCAGGGTCTCCCCCACCACGCCCCGAATGTCGTAGGCGCGGAGCACAGAAGGATGGAAGCGATGGGCCTTGGCCACGGCGGCCGTCATGGGCGAGGCGTCAGGACCTCGGGGCTCGTGCCTCGGCCGATGCAGCTGTACCTGAACCCCGCCGCCTTCATCTCTTGAGGCTTGTAGATGTTGCGAAGGTCGACGACGACCGGCGCCTTCAAGAGCCGCTTCATCCGCTCGAGGTCGAGCGCCCGGAACTCGTTCCACTCCGTGAGGATGGTCAGCGCATCCGCGCCGTCCATCGCGGCGTAGGCATCCTCGCACCATTCGACGCCGTCGAGGTGGCGCTTCGCCTCCTCCATCCCTGCCGGATCGTAGGCGCGGATTCGCGCGCCCGAGCGCTGGAGCGCCGGAATGATCGTGAGGCTCGGCGCCTCCCGCATGTCGTCGGTGTTGGGCTTGAACGCCAGGCCCAGAACCGCCACCGTCTTGCCCTTCACCGACCCGCCGCAGGCGGCGACGATCCGCTCGGCCATGCGCTCCTTGCGGCGGGTGTTCACCTCGACCACCGTCTCCACGATCCTCAAGGGCGCCTGGTACGCTCGAGCAGTGCGGATGAAGGCGACGGTGTCCTTGGGGAAGCAGCTCCCCCCGAAGCCGGGCCCGGGGTGCAGGAACTTCATTGCGATGCGCCCGTCGAGGCCGATCCCCTTGGCCACGTCGTGGACGTCGGCGCCGACTTTCTCGGACAGGTCCGCGATCTCGTTGATGAAGGTAACCTTGGTGGCAAGGAAGCTGTTGCTCGCGTACTTGACGAGTTCGGCCGTCTCCAGGCTGGTGAAGAGAACGGGCGTCTCGATCAGGAACAGGGGCCGGTAGAGCGCGGCGAGAACCGCGCGGGCGCGTTCGGATTCGACTCCCACCACGACGCGATTGGGCCGCATGAAATCGTTGATCGCCGAGCCCTCGCGCAGGAACTCGGGATTGGACGCGACGTCGAAGTCCGCGTCGGGCCTCACTTCGCGCATGATCCGGTCGATCTCGC
>JBHICW010000252.1:0-2000 GCA_046759785.1 Alphaproteobacteria bacterium | reverse complement strand
TAGGGCCTAAGGCAAGCTCTTTGGCTGCCGGTGTTCTTGACAGCTCGCGCGAAGGCTGCGCACGAGGCGGGGCGCATCCCACCCGGCAAGCCACGAGCGTTCCGCGAGGGAGTCAAAGCTGTGCAACTCGTTGACATCGAAAACACGTTCCTCGACCAACGGACCAAGGGAATACCAGGAGGCACGCCGCCGCTTCCGCTCGGCGACATCGGGGCGAAGGGCTGGAACGTGCTGCGCGAGGACCTGACCCTGCCGGTAGCGGTGCTGAAGGCGTCCGCCCTTGACAACAACGGCCGCTGGATGCGCCGGTTCCTGGAGCTGTCGGGCGCCGTCATCTGTCCCCACGGCAAGACCACCATGAGCCCGCAGCTCCACGCGCGCCAGCTCGCCGACGGCGCCTGGGGGATCACCGTAGCGACCATCGCCCAGCTCCAGGTCTGTCGTCACTTTGCGGTGCGCCGGGTGCTCCTCGCGAACCAACTCGTCGGCCGGCAGGCCATCCGCTACGTGCTGGAGGAGCTTCGCCGCGACCCGGCGTTCGACTTCTACTGCCTTATCGATTCCGTGGACGGGGTCCGGCTCCTCGCCGACGCGGCCCGCGAGCAGCCTCCGGGCCGACCGGTGCAGCTGTTGCTCGAAGGGGGCGTGAAGGGCGGCCGGACCGGGTGCCGGAACTTGCAAACGGCGCTCGAGGTCGCGCGCGCCATCCACGCGTCCCGGCCGCACCTCGCGCTCGTCGGCGTCGAAGGGTTCGAAGGCCTCATCGGGGGTGCGTCGGCGGAGGAGCGAGCGGCTCGCGTCCACGCGTTCCTCGACTTCCTCGTCGAGATCGCGGTGGCCTGCGAGAAGGAAGGCCTCTTCACCGAGGATCGTCTCATCCTCAGCGCCGGCGGGTCGGCCTTCTACGACCTGGTGGTCGAACGCTTCGCCCGCGCCGGGCTTAAGCGTGAGGTTCTCGTCGTCACCCGCAGCGGCTGCTACCTCACCCACGACTCGCGCATGTACGAAGCGGCGTTCGAGGAGCTGTGCCGGCGCACGCCGGAGGCGCGGGAACTCAGCCCCGGGCTCAAGCCCGCGCTCGAAATCTGGGCGTACGTTCAGTCGTGCCCGGAGGTGGGCCGTGCGATTCTGACCATGGGGCGTCGCGACTGCTCGTTCGACGCCGGCCTGCCGGTGCCCTTCCTCTGGTTCCGTCCCGGCCACCATACGGGGCCGGAGCCGCCGGGGCCGGGCCATGAGGTGACGGCGCTCAACGACCAACATGCCTTCATGGACGTGCCCGGGACGAGCCCGCTTCGGGTGGGGGACATGGTCGCCTGCGGCATCTCCCACCCATGCACGACCTTCGACAAATGGGACGTGCTCTTCGTCGTCAACGACGCGTACGACGTGGTCGCGGCGGTACGAACGTTCTTCTGACCGGATCACAGGCTCACACGGTGGTCGCATGTCCGGCCCCGGACAGGGCGCGAACTTCACGAGGTCTAACAAGCCCAAGCGGGAAACGCTGGCCGCCACGTCTCGCAGCCCAGGGCCCTACGGACGGTAGAGACATCCTTCTGGCTCAAGTGCGTTCGGTGCGAGCGGGGAGTTGACTAGGATTCCGGCGCTCGTAATACTGCGTACGGGCGCTCGTTCAAGGCTGCTGGGTGCCCACGGGAGTTTGATGTGAGCGCAAACGTGAAGTCGTTCGCATTTCCTCGGCCCGAGGCACTCGTCGATCTCGAGCGATATCCGATCACGGACCTCGCGAGTCCCACCGGGCGGGAACTGGTCAACGACTGCCGGGCTCGGCTTAGGGCGACTGCCGCCGCCGCATTACCCGGTTTCCTGACACCGGAGGCCGCGCCCATACTCGCCGCCGAGGCCGCGGCTTTGGCGCCCCACGCCTACCATCGCCGTCGCGAGATTTTTTCATACAGCGAACCGCCAGAGGACCCATCCTTGCCCGACGACCATGTGCGCCGGCATAAGGTGACGAGCTCGATGGGCTTCGTTGG
>JBHICW010000251.1:0-2018 GCA_046759785.1 Alphaproteobacteria bacterium | reverse complement strand
GGGTGACGCCAACGTCATCGGTCGCGTTCGCCGTCACCATGACGCTGCCGGAGACCACGTCGCCCGCGCTGGGACTGGTAATGCTCGCGGTAGGCGAGCTATCCGGTGGAGGGGGCGGAGCGGTCCCAGCCAGCGGGCCGATCGAGAGATCGACGCCGACGGGACTTGCGGCCACGTCGTCGAGGGCGTTGCCGTTGAAGGGGTAGATCCTGACGGTCCAGGTTCCGAGCTTGACCGGCGGGCTGGCGAGCAGGGTTTCCTGCCGGCCCATGGTGCCGGTGATACCCATCGCGAACCACTCGCCGGTACCGCAGAACGTGTCGCCGTCACCCTCGCAGGTGCTCTCATCGACGAGGAAGCCGTCAGGGTCATAGAGCTCGGCGTCGAAGTCCGCGCCGCTACTCGTCTGCAAACACACGAGCTTACCCAAAAATACCACCCAGGCACAGGCCCAGGCGCCGCCGTTGGTAATGGTGACGGCGATTTCCATATCGGGATCGCTGACGTAGAAGTCGTGGTTCAACTCGGTAAAGTCAGCAATGGTCTCATCGAGCCGGACGTAGGTGGGGAAGGCCGTCGGCTCGTAAACTACATTGGACGCCTCTGCCACCGCGGCGAAGACGTCGACGAGCCCCCAGCCCCAGTCGTAGTTCTTGTTCTCGGCGTTGGGCTCACCGCGATACTGCGCCGTCACCCTGAACACATCCTTGACTTGCTGCGGCGTCAGGCCGGGATTGGCGTCAAGGACGAGCGCGGCCGCCCCGGCCACGAAGGGAGCGGCCATGGAGGTGCCGTTGAAGGTGACATAGCGGTTGCTGGCCTTCCCGGCCTTGGCGGCGGTGATATTCACCCCGGGAGCCGTAACATCGGGCTTGGTGCGGAAGTCCGAGGTCGGCCCGCGGCTCGAGAACGCCGCCAGGCCCTTGCGGTACTTGCCGGCCTCGTCCGACCAGTCGGCGACCGCCCCCACGGTGATGGGCTGCTCGGCAGCCGCGGGAGAGCTGATCTGAAAGTGCGCCGGGCCGGCGTTGCCGGCCGCCAGCACGACGACCCTTGGCGGTCGGCTGGGATAGGGGCAAGGCTCGCCCGTGCTCGGGTTGATCCAGGCTGGGTCGGCGGCACAGTTGGCAGCGGTGCTGAGCACGTCCGTGCCGTCCGAGGTGTTGAGGCCCCCCAGGCTCAGGTTCAGGACGTGGACGCCTGGCTGCCCGGCGCACCAGTCGATCCCCGCGATGATGTCGCTCGCGGTTCCAGTCCCGTCCGACTTGAGCACCTTCGCCCCGTAGAGGGGCGCATCCCACGCGACGCCCCTGTAGGTTGCCGCTTTCGGCCCGCCAACGCCATCGCCGGCGGCGATCGAGGCCACGTGGGTGCCGTGTCCGTGGTCGTCGAAGGGCGCGGTCTCCATGACCGCGACGGCGTCACCGTCGCCGTCGACCGTGCATCCGCCGTCGACGGCGTTGCAGAAGCCGACGACCTTGCCGTTGTCGAGCTGCTCGTGACTGGCGTCCATTCCCGAATCGACGACACAGATGCCAACGTCAAGACCAGTAACCGTCGGGAAAACATCGGCGGCGTTGTCCACCCCGAAGTCCGACCTGGCGTCATCGAGGTAGGCCCTGACCTCGAAGTCTTCCTCGATTCGAAGCACCCCAGGCGTCCCCGCGAGGGCCTCCACCTGAGCCCTGGTCATGGTCGCGGCGAAGCCGCGGATAATGCTGAACACGCGCTTGACCTCAAAGGGACCGACCGCCCGCTCGGCCGAGGCGGCGTTGGCGGCTCCGGAGAGGGTGACGATGACACCGAAGCGGTCGCCGGGCCGGGCCTCGGCGAGCCTTGCCTCGAGGTCGTCGCTGATTCCGTCGCCGTCGCGATCGCCCATCGGCGGCCCGGGCGGGAACTGCGGCGCTCCTGGGAACGGCGTCGGCTGTTCCTCCGGCGATGCCGCCGCCGCCGGCAGCGCCAGTGCGAGGACGAACGCTGAGACGAGTGGAAGGACCCAGCGCGTGGGTCCCTTC
>JBHICW010000250.1:0-2029 GCA_046759785.1 Alphaproteobacteria bacterium | reverse complement strand
CGGACGACCTCCTGGTCGATGGCGCCGAAGATCGAGCGGCCTTGGGCATCGAACATCTCGATGCGGACGCGGTCGCCGAACCTGAGATAAGGAGTCTTGGCCTCGCCCTCCTCGAGCACCTCGATCAAGCGTTTCTCGGCGAGACAGGAGAAGCCGACGCTGCGGTCGTAGTTCGACACGGTGCCGGAGCCGATAATCGTGCCGGCGGCAAGATGCCGGGTCCGGGCCGCGTGGGCGATCAAGGTCGGGAAGTCGAAGGCCATGTCCTCGCCGGCGTTGGGCCGGCCGAAAGGCTCGCCGTTCAAGTGCGTTAAGAGCGGCAGGTCCACCTTGCCGCCGTCCCAGGCGGGGCCGAGCTCGTCGGGGGTGATGGCGACCGGGGAGAACGCGCTCGCCGGCTTGCTCTGGAAGAAGCCGAAGCCCTTCGCGAGTTCGCTGCGAACCAGGTTCCTGAGGCTCACGTCGTTCACGAGCATGATGAGCCGGATGTGGCTCGCCGCCTCTTCCGCGCTCACCCCCATCGGCACGTCCCCGGTGATGACGGCGACTTCGGCCTCGAAGTCGACGCCCCAGTCCTCGCTCGCCACCTCGATCGGGTCTCGGGACCCGAGGAGCCGGTCCGACCCGCCCTGATAGATCAGCGGGTCGGTCCTGAAGTTCTCGGGCATCTCGGCCCCACGCGCCTTGCGCACGGTCTCGACGTGGGAGAGGTAAGCGCTGCCGTCGGCCCACTGGTAGGCGCGCGGCAGGGGTGCGGCGAGCCTCGCGCTGGCGAGCGGGAAGGCGTGGGTGAGCTTGTCCTCGTTAAGCCGGCGGTAGACGGCGCGGAGCTCCGGCGCGATCTCGTCCCACTCGTCGAGCGCCTCCTGCAGCGTGCGGGCGACCTCGGGGACGACAACCGCGCGGGTAAGGTCGGCGCCGACGACGACGAGCGTCCCGTCGCGGCCGCCCTCCTTGAGCGAAGCCAGCTTCACGAGCCTTGTCTGCCGCTCACTTTCCAGGAGTCGACGTAGCCCTCCCACTCCACACCTTCAGGAAGCGGGGCGACGTCCAGGGCATCGCGGGCGTCGATCATGACCGCCACCTCGTCCGTCTCCTTGCGGGCCGCCTTGGCCCCGGCCTCGTAAGCCTTGGGATGGGGGCCGTGCGGGAAGCCACAGGGGTGCAGGCTGACCATGCCGGGGCGAATGTTGTCGCGGCTGAAGAATCGGCCGCGGTGATAGAAGATCACCTCGTCGTAGTCGTCGTTGTTGTGGAAGAACGGCACCTTGAGCGCCCCGGGGTCGGACTCGATCGGCCGCGGGCAGAACGTGCACACCACGAAGCGGCCGGCGAGGAAGGTCGTGTGGGCCGAGGGCGGCAGGTGATAGCGGTGGCTCATCAAAGGGCGGATGTCGCGCCAGTTGATGCGCACCGGGGCGAGATCGCCGGTCCAGCCGACGGCGTCCAGCGGGTTGAAGGGATACGTCACTTTGGTCAGCGCGTTGTTCCGCTTGATCACCACCCTCCAAGCTTCCTCGCCCTGCTGGGCGCGGAAGGCATCGTCGATCGCCGGCACCTCCAGCGTCGCCGGATCGAAGATGGCGTGCTTGCCGACGAGCCCCTTGTCGGGCAGGCGGTAGCTGTCGTTGGTCGCTTCGATCAGCAACGCGGTGAGAGAGCCCGGCGCCTCGAGCCGCCATAGGGTGCCGCGCGGTAGCATGATGTAGTCGCCTTCGCGGAACGCGAGATGACCGTAGTCGCAATAGAGGTCGCCCTCGCCCTCATGGACGAAGACGAGCTCGTCGCCGTCGCCGTTGCGGACGAGGTGGTCCATTTGCCCTTCCGACCGCCACAGGCGGAGGCTCATGTGGGCGTTGGAGAGCACGAGCGTCGCCTGCGAGGGCGAGGGGTCGACCCGGCCGAGCCTGGTGAGGTCGAAGGCGCGGGGCTTCAGCGGCCCGTCCCATTTGGCCCAGCCGGTGGGGGGGTGGGTGTGGTACATGTGGGTCGCCGGCCCGAAGAAGCCCTCCTTGCCGAGCTCGCGCTC
>JBHICW010000249.1:0-2061 GCA_046759785.1 Alphaproteobacteria bacterium | reverse complement strand
CGATCGTATAAGCGGACGTGAAGTCGCCAAAGGCGATCGCCAGAGCGTTTGCCGCTACGGCCGGCATGTCGTCGGCCGCCACCACGCGGTGCCCAAGAAGGGTGGGCGGCTGATCCTGGGCAAGCCCCGGTTGCCAAAGGTACTGGTTGTTGGCGTCCTTGAGCTTGCGGACCTCGCCGATCGTGGTGCGCTTCATGACCCAGACCGCACGCGCGAGGTAGCCCTGCTTGAGGGCGTTCTGAAGCGAGATTAGGCCATCCGCGGTGATCGCCGACGCCGCGCCCGAGTTCACCTGCTCGATCTGGCTCCAGGCGGTTCCGGCCGGGTAGGTCGTGAACCCGCGGGGCTGACCGACGCCGGTGCCGCCCACGAACGCCGTCGCTTCATCCCTGGCGAACTTGTCGGCAACCTTCCTCGCGAGCCAGTCGTCGACGTTGAAGTTGGCGTCGTCGAGAAGCTTCTGGGTGGACCTCGGCTCGGCGTAGAGCTCGTGCACCGGGATCCGCGCCTTCGCCAGATCCGGCGTGGCCGTCTCGGTCCTGGTGGCCGTCTCACCCACCCAGCCCGACGCCGCCTCGTCCTTGTCGACGAGCATTTCGAGAGCGTCGGAGCTGATGGTCTCGACCGCCGCGATCGAGCGGATCGGCGAGCTCTCGAAGATTGTCGTCGCAATCCGGCCGCTCATCTCGGGAGTGACCGCATAACCGCCTTCGGGGTCTGAGCCGACCGACAGCGCTTTGGTCTCGAGGTTGGCCAACCCCTCGGCCTCCCCCTTCCTGAGGTACACGCCAAAGGCTTTGGTATAGCCCTCGAGCTCGTAATTGCTGCGGGGCTCGTAACCCATCGCCAGGGGACGGCGGATAGCCGTCTCGAGGCGGCTAAGCTGGTCGTTCAACCGATTGAGCTTATCGACGGTCACCGGGTCGGCTGCGCCGCGCTTCTCGATCTTGGCGAGCCGGTCGTCGTTGGCGGCCTTGAATGCCTCGAACGCCTCGCCCAAGGCGTCGACCGCCCCCCTTACTTCCTGAAGATCAGGCATGTTCTCCTCCTCAGCGGATGCTCAAAACCTCGGCGGCGCGCTTGAGGCTCGCCACCAGTTCAGTGAGCCCGTCGCCGTCAGCGTCCCGCTGAGACAAGGCCTTCCATGCGGCGGAGGCCGCAACCACGGCCTCCTTGCGCGACAGCCCTGCCTTACGCAGGGCTGTCTCGATCTCGCGGACCGTCGCCCCTGAGCCTTCCCAGGGCGGGTCCATGTCCATCTTGCGGTAGTAGCGGGCGAGGTGGCGGCGGACCCCAGGCTGGTCGGCCTCGGGGATGTCGACCCCACCGCGCGCCCCTTGAATCGCCGCCGCGGCGGCGAAGATCGCCCGCGGCACGGCGGTGAGAGTTCCGTCGATCACGTCGGCGATCTGGAGCTTGTAGCTCGCGAAGGTGTCCGGCTTGCCGGCGTCGTACCAGACGAAGGCGCGCCGGTAGCGGGCGTTGGCTCGCTCGTGCGCCTCGGCCCAGACTCGCACGCGCCGCTCTGCGGCCGCTCGGTCCCAAGCCCGGTCGCGGGTGGTCAATGGGAGGTCCTGGAAGGCCACCACGGCCTTGACCGCCCCCACCCGCGCTTGCTCGTTGGCCGGGAAGGTCACGAGGCTCACCTCCCACAGGTCCACCTCGACGAGCCGGCGCACGCCGGCGCGCTCGTCGAACGAGGCCTCGACCGTCGAGTAGCCGATCGAGAGCCCGTCGAGCGCCCCGGCCTTCAAGAGCGCGTAAGCCTCCCGCGCCCGCTGCACCTCCAAGAGCAGGCGGCCCTTGACGAACAGCCCCTTCTCATCCTCGCGGATGTTCTCCCACACCCCGATGGGCTGGAGGGCGTCATGCTGCCATAAGAGCTTGATGCCTTGGGCGCCCTTGCGCTCGAGGCTGCGTCGGAAGGCGCCCGACGCCATCCGGTCGCGCTGGTCGTCGACCACGTCGAAGACGCTGGCGTGACCCTCGAAGGCGCCGGTCTCATCGTCGAGCCGCTTGAGCTCGAGAGGCGCCCTGAGCCGCTCGTGAGCGCCGTCACTC
>JBHICW010000248.1:0-2086 GCA_046759785.1 Alphaproteobacteria bacterium | reverse complement strand
GGCCGGTTCCAGTGGCCGCTGGCCCCGACCATCGCGATGACCCGACAGTCGCGCAGGATGTCGCGCAGGTACGAGTCCGCGTAGAAGTTGTGATTCATAGGCTACCGCCCCTGCCAGACGGGCGCGCGCTTCTCCAGAAAGGCGTCGATCCCTTCCTTCGCATCGTGGGCCAATAGGTTCCGCGTCATGACCGCGCTTGCGTAAGCGTACGCCTCCTCGAGCCCAAGCCCGATCTGCCGGTGGAATGCTTCCTTGCCGGTGGCGAGGATGAGCGGCGACGTCCCGGCGATCTTGGCGGCGAGCGCGTTGATCTCCTCGTCCAGCCGGGCAGGTGGCACCACCCGGTTCACGAGACCGATCCTCAGCGCCTCCTCAGCGTCGACGAAGTCCCCGGTGAACAGCATCTCCATCGCGTGCTTGTGGGCGACGGCCCGGGTCAACGCCACCGTGGGCGTCGAGCAGAAGAGCCCGATCTGCACTCCCGGGGTCGCGAACCGGGCGTCCTCCGTGGCGACCGCGAGGTCGCAGGTGGCGACGAGCTGGCAGCCCGCGGCCGTGGCGGAGCCCTGGACCTTGGCGATAACCGGCTTCTTGAGGCGGGTGATCGACAGCATGAGTCGGCTGCATTGCGCGAACAGCTTCTCGTAGAAGCCGCGGTTCGCGTTGGCGCGCAGCTCCTTGAGGTCGTGACCGGCACAGAAAGCGGAGCCGCTGGCCCCGATCACGACGACGCGCACGGAAGGATCCTCGGCGATCGCGTCGATCTCGTTCTGGAGCGCGTCCATCAACGCCACAGAAAGGCTGTTCCGCACCCGCGGCCGGTTGAGGGTGAGCGTGGCGACGCCCGCCTCGTCCTGGCGCAACAGGATCGGCTCGTTGACGGCGGGCTTAGCCCTGGCACCCATGGGGTCCTCCTGATCTAGGCGAGAGGACGGCCGGAACCGCCTTACTTAGCCCGACAAAGGGTCGCGTTCAAGCCCGGCGGGGGGTGAAGGGGGCTGCCGGAAGACGCGTTCCCTCGGTCGTTCCGCGGTCCGAAAGCGTCCGCGGGCGCCGGCGTTGACAGTCGAGCAGGCTATGGCATACTCCGCCGCGCTCGGAAGAGAGGCCGCCCGCCGCGGGGCGGCCTTAGGGTCATGGTTGCCAAAACATATTCGGCGAAGCTCAGCGAGATCGAGAAGAAGTGGTACGTCGTCGATGCCGACGGCGTCGTCCTCGGGCGCCTGGCCAGCGTCGTCGCCAAGCGGCTCAGGGGCAAGCACAAGCCGGGCTACACGCCGCACGTCGATTGCGGCGACAACATCGTCGTGATCAATGCCGAGAAGGTCGCCCTTACCGGCGAGAAGCGCGAAGCGAAGCTCTATCGCTGGCACACCGGGTATCCCGGCGGGCTCAAGGAGCGGTCCGCGGCCCAGATCCTCGAGGGTAAGCACCCCGAGCGGGTGATCGTCAAGGCGATCCAGCGGATGCTGCCGGCCGGGCCCCTGGGCCGGCAGCAGTTGCGCAACCTGCGCGTCTATCGCGGCGGCGAGCATCCCCACGAGGCCCAGAGGCCCGGGGTGCTGGACGTCGCCGGCATGAACCCGAAGAACAAGAGGAATCGCTAAGACATGGCTCAAGAGGTCAGTCCTCCGGAGGAAGGCAAGGAATCGCCGCCGCTTGCGAGCGAGCCGGCGGAGGAGGCGAAGCCCCAGATCGACGGGCTGGGGCGGTCGTACGCCACCGGCAAGCGCAAGGACGCGGTCGCGCGCGTGTGGCTGAAGCCCGGAACCGGGAAGTTCACGATCAATGGCCACGGCGAAGGGACCTATTTCGCCCGCGCCACCCTACGCATGATCATCAACCAGCCGTTCGCGGCGGTCGACCGCGCGGAGCAGTACGACGTGTGGTGCACGGTCAAGGGCGGTGGGCTGTCGGGGCAGGCCGGCGCCGTCCGCCACGGGATCAGCAGGGCCTTGGCGCTCTACGAGCCGGCGCTCAGGAGGACGCTGAAGGCAGGCGGCTTCCTCACCCGCGACGCCCGGGTGGTGGAGCGCAAGAAGTACGGCCGGCGCAAGGCTCGCCGCAGCTTCCAGTTCTCGAAGCG
>JBHICW010000247.1:0-2101 GCA_046759785.1 Alphaproteobacteria bacterium | reverse complement strand
ACGAAGGTCGTCATCACCGGCCCATCCTTGGGGTCCGGGTTCATCGGCTCGCGCGCCAGCACCACGAAGCGGGTGGTGTTGTCGGCCGCGTCGGCGAAGTCGGACTTGAGCGACACGAGGCCGTAAATCTCCCCGGCCAGCGCCGAGGCGACGGCGGCGGCGGCAGGGTCCTTGCGCGCCGCCACCTCGGCCGCGGCGCCTGCAGTGTCGGCGTGGACGTGCGCCTTGAGACCCAGCGAGCGGATGAGGTTGCGGCACTGCGACAGGGCGTGGATGTGGGAGTGCACCGACCTGAGGCTCTCGACCGTCGCCCCCTCGACCACCAAGAGGTGGTGGTGGACGCGCTGGAAGTGCTCGGCGACGATGTGGAGCCCCGAGGCCGGCATCAGGTGATGAATGTCGGCCACCCGCCCGGCGAGCGAGTTCTCGATCGGGATCATCGCCAGGTCCGCCCGCCCTTCACTCACCGCCTCGAAGGTCGACTCGAAGGACTCGCAAGCGAGCGGCTCCATGTCGGGGCGCGCCTCGCGACAGGCGAGGTGCGAGTAGGCGCCCGGCTGGCCCTGGAAGGCGATGGTGTTCTCAGGAGAAGGGGAAGACTGGCTCATGGTCGGGGCGGCGCGCCCTCGAGCCCGGCCATCAGGGCGCGGACGCGCTCGAGGTCGGCGGAAGTATTGACATCCTCGGGAGGGCTGTCAACGAACGCCACCTCGATCCGCATGCCGGCCTCGAGCGCCCTCAATTGCTCCAGCCTCTCGCGCTTCTCGAGCGGGCTCGGCGGGAGCTTGACGAACGCCTCGAGGGCGGCGCGGCGGTAAGCGTAGAGCCCGATGTGGTGGTACACGGGGCCGTCGCCCCAGGGCGCCGCGGCGCGGGTGAAGTACAGCGCGCGCCCGCCGCCTCCGCCCTCCGCGACGGCGACGACGGCCTTGACGACGTTGGGGTTCTCCCGCGCCGCCCGGTCGTGAATGGGGGCGGCCAGGGTGGCGACGTCGACCCCGTCCCCGGCGAGCGCCGCCAGAGCCGTCCGGATGAGCGCGGGGTCCAAGGTCGGCATGTCCCCCTGGACGTTGACCACGGCGTCGAACCGCCCTTCAGCGTCGACCTCCTCAAGCGCCTCGAAGACCCGGTCGGACCCCGAGGCGTGGTCGGGGCGCGTCATCACCGCCTCGCCTTCCGCCCGACGGATCGTGTCGGCGATCGGCTTATCCGCGCAGGCCACATAAACCGGCCCCACTTTGGCTGCGCACGCCCGGCGCCACACATGCACGATCATGGGGGTGTCGGCGATTTCGGCCAGCGGCTTGCCGGACAGCCGCGTCGAGGCGAGATGCGCCGGGATCACCACCACCGGGTTGAAAGCTTCGGTCACGGTACGCCCCCAGTTGGCTGCCGCCGGTGCCGCGAGTTTAGGCCGTGGGGCGGCCGATTTACAGCCGACGGTGAAGGCGGTTAATCTCCGGCGCAACGCCGGGGGACGTTGGGGGCGGGGCAGGCCTTGGATAGGTTCGAGTTCACCAAGCTGGCGGGAGCGATCCTCCTCGCGGCGGTGGTCACCACCATCATCGGCATGATCGGCAACGCCGTGTACAGCCCCGAGGAGCTCGAGAAGAGCGTCTACATCGTCGCCGCCACCGAGGAAGAGCCCGCCGGCGCCGCGCCCGCGGAGGAGGAGGAGCCGAGCCTCGCCGCGCTGCTCGCCGCCGCGGACGCAGACCGCGGCCGGAAAGTCGCAAAGAAGTGCATAGCCTGCCACGACCTCACGAAGGGCGGACCCAACAAAATCGGCCCCAACCTCTGGGGGATCGTCGGGGCGCCGCAGGCCGGTCGCGAGGACTTCGCCTACTCCAGCGCGCTCAAAGGGCTCGGCGGCACCTGGACGGACGAGGAGATATTCCGCTTCCTGGAGAGCCCCAGGGCATACGCCGCGAAAAACAAGATGATCTTCCCAGGCGTCAAGAACGCCGCCGACCGGGCCGACGTTATCGCCTTCCTCAGGAGCCTGAGCGACTCGCCACCGCCCCTGCCCAGTCCGGAGTGAGGGAATAGGCTTTACCGCGCGGACCTCGTCGCGCTAAGGCCTCGAACAAGACTCATTTAA
>JBHICW010000246.1:0-2120 GCA_046759785.1 Alphaproteobacteria bacterium | reverse complement strand
CACAAGTCGAACAACCCCCTGGGCATCGACGTCAAGGGCCCGCAGGATTCGATCCCCTTCCACCCCTACTACACGGTCAAGGACCTCGTCGGGCTGGGCGTGTTCCTCATCGTCCTCGCCGCCCTCGTCTTTTTCACGCCCAACATGCTGGGCGAGTTCGAGAATTACAATCCCGCCAACCGTCTGGTCACCCCGCCGCACATCGTGCCGGAGTGGTACTTGACGCCCTTTTACGCGATTCTCAGGGCCATTCCGCACAAGCTGGGCGGAGTCGTGGCGATGTTCGGCTCGATCTTCGTCCTGTTCCTCCTGCCCTGGCTTGACACCTCCAAGGTGCGCTCGGCGAAGTTCCGGCCCATCTACAAGCAGGTCTTCTGGTTTCTCGTCATCGACGTCATCGTGCTGTGGTGGGTTGGGGCCAACCGCCCCGACGCCGACTTTCACGGTATCCCCTTCCTCGCCATCGGACGGGTGGCCACGGCGTACTACTTCCTGCATTTCCTCGTCATCATGCCGGTCCTCGGCAAGCTCGAGCGCACGCGCGCCCTGCCCGACAGCATCGCCACCGCGGTGCTGAAGGGGCGGGGCGCTCCGGCCGAAGAGCCGGCGCCCGCCGCGGAGTAAGCGCGATGCGGGCCCTCCTCCCGCGCGCACTGGTCGCGTTGCTGCTCGCCGCGGGCGCGGGGAACGCCGGTGCGGCGGCCGAGCCGGACTGGTCCTTCGAAGGCCTTTTCGGCACTTACGACCGCGCCGCCGTCCAGCGTGGCTTCCAGGTTTACAGGGAGGTGTGTGGCGGCTGCCACGAGCTTAAGTACGTCGCCTTCCGGAGCCTGATTGAGATCGGGTTCACCGAGGAGGAGGCCAAGGCCATCGCAGCCGAGTACGAGGTGGAGGACGGACCCAACGAGGAAGGCGAGATGTTCCCGCGGCCGGCGCGTCTTGCGGACGACATTCCGCCGCCCTTCGCCAACGAGAACGCGGCCCGCTTCGCCAACAACGGTGCCTTGCCTCCCAACCTTTCGCTCATCGTCAAGGCCCGCGAGGGCGGCCCCGACTACGTCTACACCGTCCTCACGGAGTACGAGGACCCGCCCGAGGACGAGGAGCTCAGGGAGGGTTTGTACTACAACCCCTCCTTCCCCGGCGGCCAGATCGCCATGGCCCCGCCGCTGGACGACGACCTCGTGGAGTTCGCCGACGGGACGCCGGCCACGGTGGAGCAGATGGCGAAGGATGTCGTCACGTTCCTCGCCTGGGCGGCGGAGCCCAAGATGGAGGAGCGCAAGCGGATCGGCATCAAGGCCGTCCTGTTCCTGCTGGTCTTGACCGGCCTGTTCTATATGTCTAAGCGCAAGATCTGGAGCGACGTCCCCTGACGCCCATCGCCTACTTGGGCGACGGGGCGGCCGTGGAGCGATTCCTCCCCACCGCCGGCTGCGCCCGGGCCCCGGACATCGCTGTTGATCGTGGTCGGGTTTGTTGGAAAATGCCGCCCGGCGTCGCGGGCCGGCGCCGAGCCAGGAATCCAAAAGGATGACAGAGGGTGAGGCCACCCCGGTCCTCGGTGTCGTCGGGGGCAGCGGGCTCTATGAGATCGAAGGGCTTCGAGGCACCCGCTGGGTGGAGGTCGAGTCCCCCTTCGGCAAGCCCTCGGACGCCCTTCTTTTCGGTGCGCTCGACGGCCAGCGCCTGGTCTTCCTCCCCCGCCACGGGCGCGGCCATCGCCTTTCTCCCACCGATATCAACTACCGCGCCAACATCGACGCCTTGAAGCGCGTCGGGGTCAGTGAGCTCGTTTCGGTGAGCGCGGTGGGCTCGCTCAGGGAGGAGCTTGCCCCCGGCGCGTTCGTGATCGTCGACCAGTTCATCGACCGCACGATCCACCGCGAGAAGAGCTTCTTCGGCGCCGGGCTCGTGGCGCACGTGTCGATGGCCCGCCCGGTCTGCGCCCGCCTCGGCGACCTCCTCGAGGAGGCGGCCAGGCAAGAGGGCATCCCGGTGGTGCGCGGCGGCAAGTACGTGGTGATGGAGGGGCCGCAGTTCTCGAGCCTCGCCGAATCGGAGCTCTACCGGGCGTGGGGCTGCGACGTCGTCGGGATGACGAACATGCCCGAGGCGAA
>JBHICW010000245.1:0-2140 GCA_046759785.1 Alphaproteobacteria bacterium | reverse complement strand
AGGCAAGAGAAAGGATAATTCCGCATGAGCCAAGTTTCTTCTTTGATCATCGAGCGGTTCAAGCGGCTCCCGCGACTGTCCGACGACCGGTGGCAGGGTGGCCTCGCGCGCCTGCCGAGCTGGATCGACCGCGGCCCCGACGGCAAACCGTATCGGCCCTGGGCGGGAATCTGGGTCAGCCTGAAGACCGGGCTCATCAACCTCAGGATCGAGCCGAAGCCGGGCGTTCACGACTGGACCCTGGCCCTGGACGCGCTCATCGAGTTCGGGCTGAAGCGGAATCTCGCCGGCTGCCGGCCCGGAGGCCTCGAGGTTGGCGACGAGGAGATCGGCTCCCGCCTCCTCAACGTGCTCGGGGACAGGGATCTCGCGCTCACGGTCTCCCCCGGCCTCCCGGCCGTGAGGCAGGTGCTCGCCGCGATGGGTGAACAGATGGCCGGCGCGCCGCTGCCGCCCGGCGCGCTCGAGGCCCCCGGCGTGACCGTCGACCGGATGCGTGCCTTCGCGGAAGCCGCGAAGCGCTTCTATGAGGTTGCGCCCTGGCGGTATCTCTCGGATGAAGATCTCATCCACGTGGAGGCTCCCGCGGCCGAGCGCGGTCTCAAGCACGTCACCGTTCTCGGGGCTGCCGGCAAGACCTTCGGCCTCGGGTTCTTCGAATCGGTAGATGATCATAACGAGATTCAGGAGCGGCTGGAGCCGGAGGCCCTTATGGAGCGCGCAAGGTGGTCGCTCTTCTTCGGCCCCGTCCCGGAGATGCCGTTCGGCGACGCCGATCTCTGGGAGGAGCACGGCCTGCCGATTGCCGGGGGCGATGCGTATCCCGTGGCGGTCCGATTCAACCCCGAGGCGGCGCTGCGCCGGCCGGATGCCGCGGTCCTCTCCTACCTCGAGGGCCTCCTCCGCGCGCTCGCTGAGACCACCGAGGACGAGATTGATCAAGGGCGCTGGGCGCGCAGGATCGAGACGTACGACGGGCCGGCCACGTTCCAGCTCGCGATTCCTTCCCTGCTTGAACCACTCGGCGCGGCCCCCACGCCCCGCGCCGGCCTGCCGGATCGGCGAGCGATGGAGCGCGTCATGCTGGAGATGGAACGGTTCATGGCGCGATCGGAGTTCAAAAACCTCAAGCAGGCGAACAAGGCCCTCCGGCAACGCTTCAGCGGCTTCATGGACGCCATCCCCTCCACAGCTTCGACACCGCTCGAGAAGGCGCAGGAGCTCGCCTACCAGGCCTTCGAGGCCCGCGGCCGCCGCCGGGTCCAGCTCGCCCGGAAGGCGCTCGACCTGTCAGCCGACTGCGCCGACGCCCATGTGATCCTGGCCGAGCAGACTTCGGACCTCGAGCAGGCCCGTGACCTCTACGCGCGGGGAGTCGCCGCAGGCGAGCGCTCGCTGGGCCCCCTGACGTTCGCGGAGGAAGGGGGCCACTTCTGGCGCCTGATTACCACCCGGCCCTACATGCGCGCCCGGTTCGGGCTCGCGCAATGCCTGGAGCAGCTCGGCCAGGTGGGCGAGGCGATCGAACACTATCGGGAACTCCTCCGCCTCAACCTGAACGACAACCAGGGCGTCCGGGATGTGCTGCTCCCAGCGCTGCTCGCCGAGGGTCGCGACGGCGAAGCCGGGGCCCTGCTCAGGCAGTACGAGGAGGATGCGAGCGCCCTCTGGCAGTACGGCTGGGCCCTTTGGGCGTTCCGGGAGGAAGGTGACAGCCTGGCCGCGCATGATCGGCTGCGCCAGGCGTTCAGAGCCAACCGCCGCGTCCCCAAGTACCTGACCGGGGAGGCGGAATTACCGGACGACAATCCGCCCTCGTACGTGCTCGGCAGTGAGGAGGAGGCCGTGATCTGCGGCCGCGCGCTGGGCGACGTCTGGCGGGCCACGCCGGGCGCCGAGCGCTGGCTGGCGTCGCGAGCCCCCGCGACGAAGTCACGCAAGCGGCGCCGGCGATAGGGGAATGCGGAGACCCTCATGATACCAATGTGTGTGGTGATACGCTGGCCCACCTCGAGCACGCCTGCCCGGGAGTCAGTCGGGACATGATTCGGCGGGTCCTGCGGGATCTCCAGAAGGCGGGGCAGGTCACGTGCCTGGGCCGCGGCCCCGGCGCCCCCTGGCGGAGAAAGGGTAATATACC
>JBHICW010000244.1:0-2154 GCA_046759785.1 Alphaproteobacteria bacterium | reverse complement strand
GTCGGCGTGATCGGCGCCAGCGGCTACACCGGCGGTGAACTTCTCCGGCTGCTCGCGGGCCACGCGCGAGTCGAGGTGACGGTACTCACCGGCGAGCGCCGCGCGGGCAGCCCGGTCGCCGCCGTGCTCCCGCATCTCAGGGGACTGCAGCTGCCCGAGCTCGCGAGGCTCGAGCAGGCGGACTGGGATCGCGTCGACGCGGTTTACTGCTGCCTGCCGCACGGCACGACGCAGGAGGTCATCGCCGGGCTTCCCGGGCACCTCAAGGTGGTGGATCTGTCGGCCGACTTCCGCCTCGCCGACCCGGCCCTCTACGAGACGTGGTACGGGCACCCGCACCTGGCCCCCGAGCTCCAGAGGGAAGCGGTGTACGGGCTGACCGAGATTGCTCGGGACAGGATCGCCGGGGCCCGCCTCGTCGCCAACCCGGGCTGCTACCCCACGGCGGCGCTCATCCCCCTCGTTCCGCTCGTTGAGGCGGGGCTTGTCGCCGCCGAGGACATCATCATCGACGCCAAGTCGGGTGTGAGCGGCGCCGGTCGGACGGCGAACGAGGCCAACCTTTACGCCGAGGTGGGTGAGGGCGCGCACGCGTACGGCATCGCCGCTCACCGCCACGCGCCGGAGATCGACCAGGGCCTGAGCGCCGCCGCCGGGCAGCCGGTCGTGGTGACCTTCACCCCCCACCTCGTTCCCATGAACCGGGGGCTTCTCGCGACGATCTACGTCGAGCTTGCGGGGGCCAGCGATGCGGACGACCTGCGCCACGAGCTCGCTCGCCGCTACGAGGGCGAGCCGTTCGTGCGCATCCTGCCCCCGGGCGAGGCGCCGGCGACCCGCCACGTGCGCGGGTCGAACCTGTGCCTCATCGCGGTCTTCGCCGACCGTCTGCCGGGCCGGGCGATCGTTTTGAGTGCCATCGACAACCTCGTGAAGGGCGCCTCGGGCCAGGCGATTCAGAACATGAACCTCATGTGCGGCCTGGAAGAGTCGGCCGGCCTCACGCAGCCGCCCTTCTTCCCCTGACGCGCGTGGCGGGCCTCGTCCTTCCCGATCGGGACCAGACCGCGCGGATCGCGCTCGACGCCTTGACGCGACCTCACGGCCGAAAGGCGCGCGCTTCGCCGAGACGGTCGAGGACCATGTCGGTCTCAGCCGGACCCTCCGCGCGGCCCTCAGCGGGGGGTGGGGCTCACAACCGGCTCGGTCTCTTGGCCGGAAAGCCGCTTGAGCGTGTTCTGCCATAAGGTCACGTAGTCGCACCAGAGGGCCGTCTGCGCCGCGACCAGCTTCTCGGGGTCGGACATCAGGCGTGCGGTCATCTCGAGGAACGCCGCCCCGATTCGCATGGGGGCGGCGGAGGCGAGGTCGCGCTCTTGTTGCTCGAGAAAATTCGCGACGAGACGCCGGCTCCTCTCGGCAATCTCCGCCCAGCGGAGGGCGAGTTCTTCCGAGCCGCTCGCCCCTTGCGCGCGCTGCCTATCTCGCATCTTCGCTCTCCATGAGCTTGCCGGCCGCCTCCGGGAGCCGGTCGGCGCCGCCATGCCAGGGTTTGTCCTGAGGGGCAAATGCGATAAGCTATGCGGGTCGGCGCTTTATCGAGGAAACGTCCGTTCGTGGCACGGTTATCGTCGGCACGCGACGGGAGGCGCCGGCGGTTATTAGGGGGAGAGAGCCGTGGCACAGGACGCTGAGCGCGTCGGTTTCTTAGCTCACAGGGGGCGTCCGGCGCGCGTCCTCGCCCTTGTCGGTTGCCTCATGGGGCCTAGCGCCTGTTCGGCCGTGCCCGACTATGTCAATCCGGTCAGCTGGTATGAAGGTGTCACGGGCGGGTTCGGCGGCGGGGCGGAGGAGGAACAGCTGGCGGGGCCGGTGCCGGGCGAGGACCAGCCGTATCCGAACCTCGCCTCGGTACCTGAGCGACCCGAGGAAGCGCCGAGCCCGGCCGAGATGGGGGCGCTGGCCGAGGGGCTCATCGCCGACCGGGAGCACGCGCAGTACACCGGGGAAGTGATCCGCCGGTCCGAGGAGTATGGGGAGTCGGCCCTGGCCGCACCGTCGCCGGCAGCGCCCTCGCCGCGGCCACCGCCGGCGCTTCCCACGCCGGTGACCCCAGCGGCGACCGTGACCGCGCAACCGGTCCCGCCGTTACCT
>JBHICW010000243.1:0-2159 GCA_046759785.1 Alphaproteobacteria bacterium | reverse complement strand
GTGAAGGGGTAGTCGGCGATCTTCGGGCGGGCGCCGGAGACGGCCGCCAGGAAGGTCGACTTTCCGGCGTTGGGCAGGCCTACGAGCCCGACGTCGGCGAGAAGTTTGAGCCGCAGCCAAAGCCAGCGCGCCTCTCCCGGACGGCCGGGGTCGGCGCGCCTGGGCGCCCGGTTGGTCGAGGACTTGTAGTGGGCGTTGCCGCAGCCACCGTCGCCGCCCCGGGCCACCACCACCCGCTGGCCGGGGCGAAGGAGGTCGGCAAGGAGGGTCTCGCCGTCCTCGGCAAGGAGCTGGGTGCCGACCGGGACATTGAGCACCACGTCCTGGCCTGCGGCGCCGGTACGGCTGCGGCCGGCGCCCGGTCGGCCGGTCTGCGCCCGGATGTGGCGCTTGAATCGGAAGTCGACCAGGGTGTTGAGATCCGCGACGGCCACGGCGACGACGTCACCGCCGCGGCCGCCGTCGCCGCCGTTGGGCCCGCCGAACTCGATGAACCTCTCGCGCCGGAAGCTCACGCAGCCGGGCCCGCCGTCGCCGGCGTGCACGCGAATCCTGGCCTCATCGACGAACTTCATGCGCCCCTCAACCGTCCCACCAAAAGGGGGAATGGTCGGCCATTCCCCCTAGCGCTTGCGCGTTAGGCGGAGCGTTACGCCGGCGGCACCAGCGAGACGACCGTGCGTCGGCCCGCCTTGCGCGAGAACTTGACGCGGCCGTCGACGAGGGCGAAGAGCGTGTGGTCCTTTCCCATCCCGACATGCTCGCCCGGGTGGAACCGGGTGCCGCGCTGGCGCAGGATGATGTTGCCGGCAAGCGCGATTTCGCCGCCGAACTTCTTTACGCCCAGCCGGCGGCCGATCGAATCGCGCCCGTTGCGCGAGCTTCCGCCCGCCTTCTTGTGTGCCATCAGGAGCTCTCCTTCGTCTTCGCCTTCGCCGTCTTGCTCGCGCCCGGCGCCTTGGCGCTTTCCTTCTTGGACCCGCCGGGCGCGCTGGCCTTGGCCGGGGCCGCCGTCTTGGCTTCCTTCTTCTCCTTCGCGGCCGGCGTCTCGGCCTTGTCCTTGGCGGCCGGGCTGCGTGCGGCCTTCCTCTTCGTGCCCGTCTTCGCCTTGGCCCGCGGCTCGGGCTTGTCGCCCGCCGCCAGGATGTCGGTGATCCTCACCACCGTGAGGTCCTGCCGGTGGCCCTTCTTGCGCCGGTAGTTCTTCCGTCGCTTCTTCTTGAAGACGACGATCTTCGGCCCGCGGCTCTGCTCGACCACGGTGGCGAGCACCCGCGCCTCTTCCACGCGCGGCGTGCCGACAATGGTGCCCCCGCCGTCGGCGAGCATGAGCACCTCGTCGAACTCCACCCTGTCGCCCGGCGCACTGGCGAGCTTCTCGACGGCGATCACATCGTCTTTGGCGATGCGGTATTGCTTTCCACCTGTGCGGATGACGGCGAACATATTGGAAACCGATCCGGGCGTGGAAAAGGGCCCTGAAACACGCGCCCTAGGGCGCGGCGAATATACCTTCGCTCCGGCCCCTGTCAACGCCCTTTACCGGCGGAGGACAAGCGCTATCCCTCGAACCCGGTCAAGACGTTCACCACATTGACCCCGATCTCCTCCACCGCGTACCCGCCTTCCATGACGAACAGGGTGGGAAGGCCGAGCCGTGCGATGCGGCGGCCCAACTCCAGGTAGTCCTCGCTCTTGAGCTTGAAATGGGAGATCGGGTCCTTCTCGAAGGTGTCGACGCCGAGGGAGACGACCAGAACCTCGGGGCCGAAGTCGCCGATTCGCTGGAGCCCTGAGTCGAGCGCCTCAGCGTACGCGTCCCAGGCCGTGCCCCAGCGCATCGGGTAGTTCGCGTTGAACCCCTGGCCGGCGCCTTGTCCGGTCTCGTCTTCGTAGCCCAGGAAGTACGGGTACTCCTGCTTCGGGTGGCCGTGGAGCGAGACGAACAGGACGTCCGCCCGGTCGTAGAAGATCATCTGGGTGCCGTTGCCGTGGTGGTAGTCCACGTCGAGCACGGCGACCCGCTCGGCGCCGCCATCGCGGACGGCCTGGGCGGCGATGGCGGCGTTGTTAAGGAAGCAATAGCCGGCATAGAGGTCGGGCGCGGCGTGGTGGCCCGGCGGCCGGGACACGGCGCACCCGGCGCGCCCCCCCGGGGC
>JBHICW010000242.1:0-2190 GCA_046759785.1 Alphaproteobacteria bacterium | reverse complement strand
CCCTTGAGGCTCGACGGGCCGATGGCCGAGGGGCTCATGGCGATGGCCCGCGCCGGCCAGCCCGTCATCGTCACCCCCTTCACCCTCGCCGGCGCGATGAGCCCGGTCACCCTCGCCGGGGCGCTTGCCCAGCAGAACGCCGAGGCCCTCGCCGGTATCACCCTCGCCGAGGTGGTGAGCCCGGGCGCCCCCGTCGTCTATGGCGGCTTCACCTCCAACGTCGACATGAAGTCCGGCGCCCCCGCCTTCGGCACCCCCGAATACACCAAGGCGGCGCTCGCCGGCGGCCAGCTCGCCCGTCGCTACCGCCTCCCCTTCCGCTCCAGCAACGTCAACGCCGCCAACCTCGTCGACGCCCAGGCGGCGTACGAGTCCGAGATGTCCGTCTGGGGCGCGGTCATGGCCCACGCCAACCTCGTGCTTCACGGCGCCGGCTGGCTCGAGGGCGGGCTCACGGCCTCGTTCGAGAAGATGGTCATCGACGCCGAGATCCTGCAGATGATGGCCGAGTTCCTCCGCCCCATCGAGGTCGACGAGGAGGCGCTGGGGCTCGAGGCCATCGCCGAGGTCGGGCCAGGCGGCCACTTCTTCGGCGCCGCTCACACCCTGGCCCGCTACGAGACGGCGTTCTACGCGCCGCTGGTCTCCGACTGGCGCAACTACGAGACGTGGAAGGAGGCGGGGGGCCGGTCGGCGACGGAGCGGGCGAACGCGATCTGGAAGGAGCTCTTGCACGCGTATGAGCCGCCGCCGCTCGACCCTGACGTGGACGAGGCCCTCAAGGCCTTTGTGGCCCGCCGGAAGAAGGAAATCGCCGCTGCGGCCTGACGCTACCGCCTATCGCCCAGGCGCAAGCCTGCGGACGACGCCGTGGGCGTCGCCCCTTGTTTACGCCGGGGCGCGGGCGCGTACCTAGGCTGGGCGGGTGGCAGGTTCCTTGCTGCGCCGAGGGTCGGACCCATCCATGCCCCGAGACAGAACCCGCCGTCGGGGCCACCGCGCCCCTAAAGGCCTCAGCCAGCTCCCCTGGCGCCGGCTGGTCAACCCTTATCGCCCGATCGAGGTGCTGAACGAAGACCAGGTGGAGGCGATCCACCTCGCGTCCTTGAGGTTGCTCGAGGAGACGGGCATGGAGGTCTTGAGCAACCAAGCGCTCGACGCGCTCAGCGGAGCGGGAGCGGAGGTGGACCACGCGAACCGGCGGGTGCGGTTCGACCACGGCCTGGTGGAGGAGGCGGTCGGGCGCGCGCCTCGCGCGTTCACCCTTCACCCCCGCAATCCGGCCCGGAGCGTCACGCTCGGCGCCAACCACGTCAATTTCAGCTCGGTCTCCGGCCCACCGAACTGCTCGGACCTCGACCGCGGTCGCCGACCCGGGAGCTACCCGGACTTCTGCAACCTCTTGAGACTTATCCAGAGCCTCAATGTCCTCCATCTTGCCGGCGGGATGCCGGTAGCGCCGATCGACCTCGAGCCACAGACGCGGCACCTGGACTGCTGCTATGCCTTCATTACGCTTACCGATCGGGCGTGGAACGCTCTCGGTCTCGGGGCCTACCGGGTCGACGACGCGATCGAGATGCTGTGTCTCGCCCGGGGCGTGGATCGCGACCGCCTCGCCCGCGAGCCCGGGATCATGAGCGTGATTAACACCAACTCACCCTTGAGGCTCGACGGGCCGATGGCCGAGGGGCTCATGGCGATGGCCCGCGCCGGCCAGCCCGTCATCGTCACCCCCTTCACCCTCGCCGGCGCGATGAGCCCGGTCACCCTCGCCGGGGCGCTTGCCCAGCAGAACGCCGAGGCCCTCGCCGGTATCACCCTCGCCGAGGTGGTGAGCCCGGGCGCCCCCGTCGTCTATGGCGGCTTCACCTCCAACGTCGACATGAAGTCCGGCGCCCCCGCCTTCGGCACCCCCGAATACACCAAGGCGGCGCTCGCCGGCGGCCAGCTCGCCCGTCGCTACCGCCTCCCCTTCCGCTCCAGCAACGTCAACGCCGCCAACCTCGTCGACGCCCAGGCGGCGTACGAGTCCGAGATGTCCGTCTGGGGCGCGGTCATGGCCCACGCCAACCTCGTGCTTCACGGCGCCGGCTGGCTCGAGGGCGGGCTCACGGCCTCGTTCGAGAAGATGGTCATCGACGCCGAGATCCTGCAGATGATGGCCGAGTTCCTCCGCCCCATCGAGGT
>JBHICW010000241.1:0-2203 GCA_046759785.1 Alphaproteobacteria bacterium | reverse complement strand
GTCAGGCCGGCGACCGCTCTTCGGACCCCGCCTCAGGCTTCCTCACCTCGGCGTCGTAGTCCTCGACCATTCGCCGGGTGATCGTGCCGACCTGGTAGTCGTGGTCGTCGATCTCGCGCACCGGCGTCACTTCGGCCGCGGTACCGGTGATGAACACCTCGTCGGCCTCGGCCAGCTCCGACGGCATGATCACCCGCTCGACGACCTTGATTCCGCGCGCGCGGGCAAGCCCCATGACGGTCCGTCGCGTGATCCCGTCGAGGAAGCAGTCGGGGATCGGCGTGTGCAGCTCGCCGTTCGTGGCGATGAAGAAGTTGGCGCCCGTCGTCTCCGCGACGCGGCCCCGCCAGTCCAGCATCAGCGCGTCGTCGAAGCCGGCGGCCTCGGCCTTGTGCCGGGCGAGGGTACAGATCATGTAGAGACCGGCGGCCTTGCTGCCGGTGGGCGCGGTCTCAGGCGACGGCCGCCGCCAGGAGGAGATCTGCAGGCGAATTCCCCTCATCCGCCCCTCGTCACCGAAGTACGGCGGCCACGGCCACGCGGCGATGGCCACGTGGACCCTGGTCTGCTGCGCCGAGACGCCCATCATCTCGCTGCCGCGCCAGGCGACGGGCCGGACGTAGCCATCGGTGATGTCCATCGTCTGGACGACCTCGCGGGTGGCGGCGTCGATCTCCTCCACCGTGTATGGGATCTTGAAGTCCAGCATCTCCGCCGAGCGATGGAGCCGCTCGCTGTGCTCGGTGAGCTTGAAAACCCGCCCGGCGTAGACCCGCTCCCCCTCGAACACGCAGCTGGCGTAATGGAGCGCGTGGGAGAGGACGTGGAGCTTGACGTCACGCCATGGGCTCAACGCGCCGTTGAACCACATGAAGCCGTCGCGGTCGTCGTAGGGAACGAGGGTCATGGCGTCCGCCCGCCCTGGGAGACAAAAAAAGGGTGGGCGCTTGCGTCGCGCAAGGCCTTGCGCTAAGTAGCATTCGGACCGAAACCCGTCAACATGGCTGACGTAAGCTCCAGCGCCAATCCCCTCTTCCTGCGCGAGGACGAGTTGCAGGAGGGGATGGAGCTGTTGTTCTACGCCTACCGCGATTTCACCGCCGAGCCCGACGCGATCCTCGCCAAGCATAACTTCGGCCGCGCCCACCACAGGGTGATCTACTTCGTGGGTCGGCGGCCGGGAATGGCCGTGACCGAGCTGCTCGGAATCTTGCGAATCACGAAGCAAAGCCTGTCGCGGGTCCTGGGCGAGCTGGTACGGAAGGGGTTCGTCACCCAGCGACAGGGAACGCGCGACCGCCGCCAGCGGCTCCTTTACCTCACCGACAGGGGGGTGGAGCTGGAGCGGCGGCTGACGGCGAACCAGCGGGCCCGGATCGCCAAGGCGTACCGCGAGGCCGGCGCCGGGGCCGTCGCCGGCTACCGCAAGGTGCTCATGGGGATGATCAATGAGGACGACCGGCGTAGCCTGGAGCGCTCGGCCTGAGCCCGGCGCCGGGGCGTGCGTGCCGACGGTCGCATGAACGCATCCCGGCCCCACGTCCTCGTCGTCGACGACGACCGCCGCCTGCGCGAACTCTTACGCAAGTATCTCTCGGAAAATGGCTACCTGGTCTCGACGGCGAGGGACGCGGCGGACGCACGGGCCAAGCTCGAAAGCCTCAGCTTCGACCTCCTGGTCATCGACGTCATGATGCCGGGCGAGAACGGCCTGGACCTCACCGAATCCCTGCGCCGCGACAGCCGGATCCCGATCCTCATCCTTACCGCCATGGGGGAGGTCGACGACCGGATCGCCGGGCTCGAGCGGGGCGCCGACGACTACCTGCCCAAGCCCTTCGAGCCGCGGGAGTTGTTGCTCAGGATCGGCACCGTTCTCAGGCGCTCGGAGGTTCCGGCGGACACGCCCGCGGGCGTCCGGCTGGGTCCGTTCTACTTCGACATCGACCGCGGCGAACTCAGGCGCAACGGCGAGGTGGTCCCCCTCACCTCCAGCGAGGCGAGCCTCCTCCGGGTGCTCGCGCTCAACCCCCGGATGACCCTCTCGCGCGACAGGTTGAGCCGGGAGGGCGGTGTCGGCGGCAATCGGCGCAACGTGGACGTGCAGGTGACCCGCTTGAGGCGCAAGATCGAGCCCAACCCCAAGATCCCGCGCTATCTCCAGACGGTCTGGGGCGAAGGCTACGTCCTGAGGCCCGACTAG
>JBHICW010000240.1:0-2208 GCA_046759785.1 Alphaproteobacteria bacterium | reverse complement strand
CGGCCCACCCCTTGCGTTGACATCGCGGTCGACGCGGCGCATAAAGTGCGCTTTTTCCGCGCCCGGCGGCCTTGCCGCGGGCGGATAGCCTCATCTGGAGGCGACCGTGATCCCAGCTCTCATGCCGACCTACGCCCGCGCCGATATCGCGTTCGAACGCGGGGAGGGCGCGTACCTCTATGACGGGCGAGGCCGGGCCTATCTCGACTTCGCCTCCGGGATAGCGGTGACCGGGCTCGGCCACGGCCACCCGCACCTCCTCGAAGCGCTCGCGGGGCAGGCGAGAAAGCTGTGGCATACCTCGAACCTGTTCGAGATTCCGGGCCAGCAGCGCCTCGCCGAGCGGCTCGTGGCCCACAGCTTCGCCGACACCGTGTTCTTCTGCAATTCGGGGGCGGAGGCGGTGGAGTGCGGCCTCAAGCTGATCCGCAAGCACTTCGATGCGACGGGCAAGCCCGAGCGCTACCGCGTCATCACCTTCGAGGGAGCGTTCCATGGCCGCACGCTGGCGGCGGTTTCGGCGGGGGGGCAGGCGAAACACCTGGACGGCTTCGGCCCGCCGGTGGACGGCTTCGACAAGGTTCCGTTCGGCGACACGAACGCGGTCAGGGCGGCCGTGCGCCCGGAGACGGCCGCCATCCTCGTCGAGCCGGTCCAAGGCGAAAGCGGTGTCCGGCCGGCACCGGAGGGCTTCCTCCGCGCCTTGCGCGACGCGGCGGACGAGTTCGGCCTCCTTCTGTTCTTCGACGAGGTCCAGTGCGGGATGGGACGGACCGGCACCCTGTTTGCTTACGAGCACGCGGGGGTCGCCCCCGACGTCATGGCGATCGCCAAGGGGATCGGTGGCGGCTTTCCCCTCGCCGCCTGTCTCGCGACCGAGGCGGCGGCCTCAGGCATGACGCCGGGAAGCCACGGCTCGACCTACGGCGGCGGGCCGCTCGCAACGGCCGTGGGCAACGCGGTGCTGGACGTGATTCTCAGCGACGGTTTCCTCGACCGTGTGAGGGAGACCGGCCGCCTGCTTCGCAAGCGGCTGGAGGCGGTGGTGCGCACCTACCCCCGGGTCTTGGAGGAGGTGCGCGGCCTGGGCCTGATGCTGGGGCTCAAGTGCCGCTGCCCCCATCGGCAGATGGCGGAGCGGCTCAGGGCCCACGGCCTGCTCACCGCCCCGGCGGACGACAACGTCGTCCGCTTCCTGCCCCCGATGATCATCGAGGAGCGCCACATCGACGAAGCCGTGAGCTGCCTCGGGCGCGCCTGCGAAGACTTTGGAGCCGGCCATGCCTAGCACGGAGACCGCCCCGCGCCATTTCCTCGACCTCGATCTCTTGGGTGCGCCGACCTTAAGGGAGATCGTGGATCGGGCCGTCGAGATGAAGCGGCATATGAAGAATGGCAAGCGGGCCACCCCGCTCGCGGGCAAGACTCTCGCCATGATCTTCGAGAAGCCCTCGACCCGCACCCGGGTGTCGTTCGACGTCGCGATGCGGCAGCTCGGCGGCGAGACGATCATCCTCAACCCGGACGAGATGCAGCTTGGCCGCGGGGAGAGCATTGCCGACACAGCGCAGGTCCTGTCGCGCTACGTCGACGCGATCATGATCCGCACGAGCGACCATGCGAAGCTCGTCGGCCTTGCGGACAACGCCACGGTTCCGGTGATCAACGGTCTCACCGACCGCACCCACCCATGCCAGGTGATGGCGGACGTGATGACGTTCGAGGAGCACCGGGGCCCGATCAAGGGCCGCGTCGTCGTCTGGGCCGGCGACGGCAACAACATGGCGGCGTCGTGGATCCACGCCGCGGTGCGGTTCGATTTCGAGCTCAGGCTCGCCTGTCCCGCGGCGTGCCAGCCCGCTACCCCGATTCTCGACTGGGCGCGGGCGAACGCGGGCCGGGTCACGGTGACCGAGGACGTGGACGGGGCGATCGCCGGGGCGAACTGTGTCGTCACCGACACCTGGGTCTCGATGAACGACAGGCGCGGCGCGGCTGACCGCGAGATCCTTAGGCCCTACCGGATCGACGAGCGGCTGATGGGGCTGGCCCGGCCCGACGCCATCTTCATGCACTGCCTGCCCGCAATCCGGGGGGAGGAGGTGACCTCGGGCGTCATCGACGGGCCCCAGTCGGTGGTCTGGGACGAGGTGGAAAACCGCCTTCACGCCCAGAAGAGCATCCTGCTCTGGTGCCTTTCCTGACCGG
>JBHICW010000239.1:0-2239 GCA_046759785.1 Alphaproteobacteria bacterium | reverse complement strand
CACGCTCGTGAAGGACGGGGACCACCGGCTGTCGAGGCCCGAGGACCTGGAGCGCATCTCTGCCGCCGCCGGAGAGCTCTGCCGCCGCGCCGCCGGGCCCTAGCCGCAAGCCGGTTGGCGCCTCAACGTCGCTCGGGCGGCGGGCCCGACCCCGGGCGCCGACGGGCTTCAGCCCCCGGATTCGAGGACGGCGGTGAGGCCGGCCGCGTAGTCGGGGTGCTTCAGGCGCAAGCCCAGCTCTTCCTTGATGCGGTCGTTGCGGACGCGCTTGTTGTCGGCGTAGAAGCTCCGCGCCGTCGGCGTGAGCTTAGCCTCCTCCAGCGGCACCAGCGGCGGCGGCTCGACGCCCAAAAGCGCGCAGCCGAAGCGGACCACCTCCTCCGGCGGCACCGGCCGGTCGTCGCACACGTTATAGGCCCGCCCGCCGTTGGGCCGCGCCATCGAGGCGCGGACTGTGGCGACGATGTCGTCTACGTGGATGCGCGAGAAGACCTGCCCCGGCTTGGCGATTCGCTTCGCCGTTCCGGCGCGGATCGCGTCGAGCACGCTGCGCCCCGGCCCGTAAATGCCGGCGAGCCGAAAGACATGGGCCGGGAGCCCTTGCGCCTGCCATAAGTTCAGCCACCGCGCCTCGGCCGCCTTGCGCCGCCGCCCGCGTTCGCCGGACGGGGCGAGCGGCGTCTCCTCGTCGACCCACCCGCCGCGGTGGTCGCCGTACACCGCCGTCGTCGAGAGGTAGCCCACCCACTTGAGCGTCGCGAGCGCCGTGATGTCCGAGAGGTGACGGTCGAGGACCGGGTCACCCGCCTCGTCGGGCGGCACCGAGCTTAACAGGTGCGTGGTGCCGGCCAGCGCCCGCCCCGGGTCGGCGAGCGGCCGCTTGCGGTCGAAGAGGTAGGCCTCGATGCCCAGCTCGGCGAGGCGGCGGCGCTTCTCCTCGCTGCGGCAGGTGCCGGCGACGCGCCAGCCCTCGGCCCTCACCGCTTGGCCCAGAGCAAGCGCCGAGTAACCGAGGCCGAAGCAGAAGAGCCGCGGAGCGGTTGCCGAGGCTGCCATGAAACCGGTGCTGCCGGTCGCGGGTGCAAGCGCTTGCCTCACCCTATCGCCTGGCGGAGGATGGCGGCAAGGGCGAACCCGAACGGGCGAGGCGACCCATGGCATCTCTCAGCGAACGCGCGCTCGCGATCTTTCCCGCCGGCTCGAACGGCGAGTTCAACCTGCCCGAGGAGCTCGCCACGGTCATCTCCCACGGCTCGGGCTCAGAGCTGTGGGACGTCGAGGGCCGGCATTTCCTGGACTTCTCCATGGGGTGGGGCTCGGCCCTCGTCGGCCACGCCCATCCTGAGGTCACCGAGGCGGTCACGCGCCAAGCGGGGCGGGGCGCGAACTTCGCCTATGTCACGGAGAACAGCCTGCTGCTGGGCGAAGAGATCGCGCGCGTAAGCCCTGCCTGCGAAAGGCTCAGGTTCTGCGCGTCGGGCACCGAGGCCACGATGTACTGCCAGCGCCTCGCGCGCGCCTTCACCGGCCGCAGCAAGATCCTCAAGTTCGAAGGCGCCTACCACGGCGCCACCGAGGTCGGGGTGACCAGCCTGTTCCCCGAGAGGCCGCCCGACTTTCCCCGACCCGACCCGTCGAGCGCCGGTATCGCGCACGCGGTCGAGGAGCACGTGCTGGTCGCGCCCTACAACGACCTCGAGAGCACGACACGGATCGTGACGGAGAACGCCCACGACCTCGCGGCGGTGATCGTGGAGCCGCTCCAGCGCTGCACGCCGCCCACGGAGGGGTTTCTCGAAGGGGTAAGGGCGCTCACCCGGGAGCACGACGTCCTCCTCATCTTCGACGAGGTCGTCACCGGCTTCCGCCTCGCCTACGGCGGCGCCCAGGAGTATTACGGCGTCGTCCCCGACCTCGTCGCCTACGGCAAGGGCCTGGGCGGCGGCTACCCCATCGGCGCCTTCGGCGGCCGGGCCGACGTCATGGACCTCGTGCGCGAGAACCGGATGGGGCGCGAGACCTACGTATGGACGGCTTCCAGCCTGGGCGGCAACCCGGTGTCCACCGCCGCCGCCCGGGCGGCGCTCAGGGTGCTGGCGCGGGACGGGACCTACGCCCACCTCCACCATCTCGGCGCCTACCTTCGCCAAGGCCTTGCCAGGGTCCTCGCCGACCGGGGCGAGGTCGCTCAAGTTCTCGGCGACGGCCCACTCGCCCAGGTCGTGTTTACCGGGGAGCC
>JBHICW010000238.1:0-2250 GCA_046759785.1 Alphaproteobacteria bacterium | reverse complement strand
GGTGGCGGTTTGCGCCTGGCCCGGGCTTTGCGCATAGTGCCGGGCGGCGCCCCTGAGCGGCGCGCAAGAAGCCGCCTGCATTTCGGAGCCCTCAAAGATGATACAGATTGCCGAATGCATGTCCCGACTGGGGACGGAGACCGCTTTCGAGGTCCTCGCGCGGGCCAAGGCGCTGGAGGCCGAGGGGCGCAGCATCATCAACCTGGGCATCGGCCAGCCCGACTTCCGGACGCCCGAGCACATCGTCGAGGCCGGGCGCAAGGCGCTGGCCGACGGCCATCACGGCTACACGCCGGCGCGCGGTATCCTGCCCTTGCGCGAAGCGGTGGCCGCCGACATCCTGGCGCGCCGCGGCGTCGAGGTCAGCCCCGACGACGTGCTCATCGTCCCCGGCGCAAAGGTCACCATGTTCTTCGCCGTCCTCATGTTCGGCGCGCCGGGGACCGAGATCATGTATCCCAATCCCGGCTTTCCGATCTACGAGTCGATGATCCGCTTCACCGGCGCCACGCCGGTCCCCATCCCTCTCTACGAGGCCGACGGCTTCTCGTTTCACGCCGACGAGGTGCTGGCGAAGATCACCCCGCGGACGCGGCTCATGATCGTCAACAGCCCTGCCAACCCGACCGGCGGCGTCGTGCCGCGGGAGGAGCTCGACCGCCTCGTCGCCGGCCTCGAGGACCACCCCGGGGTCGCCGTCTTGAGCGACGAGATCTACAGCCGCATGCTGTACGACGGCCGCCGGCACACAAGCCTTGTCGAGTACGAGTCGGTTCGCGACCGCGTGATCCTCCTCGACGGCTGGAGCAAGACCTACGCCATGACCGGCTGGCGCCTGGGCTACGGCGTGTGGCCGGCGTCCCTCGTCGACTATGCCGAGCGCCTCGCCATCAACTGCCATTCCTGCGCCAACGCCGCCGCCCAGTACGCCGGGATCGCCGCCCTCACGGGCCCGCAGGAGGCGGTCGAGCGCATGGTCGCGGCCTTCGACGAGCGGCGCAAGGCGATCGTCGGCGAGCTCAATCAGATCCCGGGCCTGCGTTGCGCCGAGCCCGGGGGCGCCTTCTACGCCTTTCCCGACATCACCGGCCTCGGCACCGGCTCGCGCGAGCTCGAGGCAAGGCTGCTTGACGAGGCGGGCGTGGCGACGGTCTCAGGCACCAGCTTCGGTGCCTACGGCGAGGGGTATCTGCGCCTCTCGTATGCCAACAGCGTCGATAACATCCGCGAGGCCATGGCGCGCCTACGCGCCTGGCTGTCACGCGACTCAAGTTAGGCTGGCTTGAGTCCCCGCGACTGCTCCCTCTGGCGGCGCGGTGTCGGACCGGCGCGCGGCCAGGGGCTCAAGCCGGGCGCGTCACGAGCCGCCCTCGCGGCGGCCGATCGGATAGGCCCCGGCTTGGCCCAAGAAAGGCTGGACCAGCATCCACTGGAGTTGCAGGTGCTTGGGCTCGCGGAACTGCTCGATGCCCAGCGTCATGCCCTGGTGCCCGGCGCCGGGCTGGGCGCGGTAGGTGCCCAAGAGCCGGTCCCACCAGGGCAGGTTGAAGCCGAAGTTGCTGTTGGTCTCGTGGCGGACGATCGAGTGGTGGACGCGGTGCATGTCGGGCGTGACGACGAACCACCTGACGGCCCGGTCGACCGCTGGAGGGATGTGGACGTTCCCGTGGTTGAACATCGAGGTGGCATTGAGGAGCACCTCGAAGATCACCACCCCCACCGCCGGAGGGCCGAGGACCGCCACCACGCCCATCTTGATCCCCATGGACGGAAGGATCTCGAGCGGGTGGAATCGCGTCCCGGTGGTGACGTCGACGTCGAGGTCGGCGTGGTGCATGCGGTGGAGGCGCCACAGCGCCGGCACCGCGTGGAACATCACGTGCTGGAGGTAGAGGGCGAAGTCCAGCACCACGACCGCGAGCCCCACCTTAAGCCAGGTGGGCAGCGCCAGGTTGTTCAAGAGGCCCCAGCCCCGCTCCTCGACGATGAGCGCGAGAGCCACCGCGGCGGTGGGGAAGACGAGGCGCACCAGGAAGGTATTCAGCGCCACGATGGCGAGGTTGCTGGGCCAGCGGGCGCGCCGCATGGCGGTGCGCTGGCGCCGCGGGGCGGCCCATTCCCAGGCGATCATGAGGGCGAGGATGGCGGCGAAGACGCCCAGGCGGACGAAGGTCTGGTTGTTGAGGATGACGTCGTCCATCTCTTGCACCCTTGACAGGCCCGACCGGCGCCTGAGGCCCTCACAGGCGA
>JBHICW010000237.1:0-2263 GCA_046759785.1 Alphaproteobacteria bacterium | reverse complement strand
GGCGCGGTGGGAGGACGCCAACGGAGCACCGGGTTGAGGGCGGCCGCCGTCTCATCGAGCCGCCGGCGCGGCGCCAGCCGCGGGGCCTCGTGGAACCGTTCGACATCGCCCGCCCTCGCCCGCTCCGCCAGCGACCTCAAGGCGGCGGTGAACAGGTCCAGGCTCTCCTTGCTCTCGCTCTCCGTGGGCTCCACCAAGAGCGCCCCGTGGACCACGAGGGGGAAGTAGATCGTCGGCGGGTGGAACCCCTCGTCGATCATCGCCTTGGCGAAGTCGAGGGTGGTCACGCCTGTGCCCTTGAGGAACGAGTCGTCGAAGAGGACCTCGTGCATGCACGGACCCTCGAAGGCTGGGCTCATCACGTCCTCGAGCCGGGCGAGCAAGTAGTTGGCGTTGAGGATCGAATCCTCCGCCACCTGGCGGAGGCCGTCGAGCCCGTGGCTCATCATGTACGCCAACGCCCGCACGAACATGCCCATCTGGCCGTGGAACGCCCGCATCCGCCCGACGGCCTTTGGCGCCCCGTGCTCCACGAGCCGAAACCCGTGCTCGTCGTGGACGACGTAGGGGAGCGGCGCGTAAGGCGCCAGCGCCTGGGCCAAGGCCACGGGGCCGCTTCCCGGCCCGCCGCCGCCGTGCGGGGTGGAGAACGTCTTGTGCAGGTTGAGGTGCATGACGTCGATGCCGAGATCGCCGGGCCGCACCCGCCCGACGATGGCGTTGAAGTTGGCCCCGTCGCAGTAGAAGAAGGCGCCGGCTTCGTGCACGGCCTCGGCCACCCCCAGGATCTCGTCCTCGAACAGGCCGCAGGTGTTCGGATTGGTGAGCATCAGCGCGGCCACGTCGGCACCAAGCCTGTCCTTGAGCGCGTTAAGGTCGACCCGACCCCGATGGTTGCCCGGAACGGCGTCGACGTCGTAGCCGCACAGCGCCGCGGTCGCCGGGTTGGTGCCGTGCGCGGATTCCGGTATGAGCACGCGCCTGCGCGCATCACCCCGGTCCTCGAGCGCCGCCCGGATGGTCATCAGCCCGCACAACTCGCCGTGGGCGCCCGCCGCCGGCGACATCGCCACCGCCGGCATACCCATGAGCGTCTTGAGCCAGCGGGCGAGCGTGTCGATGAGCTCCAGCGCCCCTTGCACCGTGGAGACGGGCTGCAAGGGGTGGATGTCGGCGAACCCGGAGAGCCTGGCGAGCTTCTCGCCTAGCCTGGGGTTGTGCTTCATCGAGCAGGAGCCCAAAGGATAGGGCCCGGCGTCGATGGCATAGTTCTTCTGGCTCAGCCGCACGTAGTGGCGAACCACTTGCGGCTCGGAGAGGTCGGGAAGGCCGATCGGCTTCGCTCGTCCGAGACCGCCGAGCCGGTCGTCCACGCGCCCCGGCTCCGGCAGGTCGACCCCGGACCGCCCTTCGGCGCCCTGCTCGAAGATCAGGGGCTCCTCCATCAAGAGCGCGCGATGGCCGGAGAAGGTCTGGTCCGCCATTCTTCCAGCGTCCCGAGGGGCTTGTGACCGGTCGGCCGCTGCGTTCATGACAGCGACTCGGCCAGTGCCTCCGCGAACGCGTCCATCTCGGCCTCGGTGTTGGTCTCGGTCGCCGCCACGACGATGAGATCGGCAAGCTCCGGCCGGTCGGGATAGAGGCGCGAGACCGGAACGCCGCCGAGGATCCGCCGCTCGGCAAGGGCCTCGACCACGGGCGCCGCCGGTTTGGCTAGCTTGAGCGTGAACTCGTTGAAGAAATTCTGGTTGACGACCGTGAGCCCCGGGACGGCCCCGAGCTTGTCCGCCAGTTTCACCGCATTGACGTGGTTGAGCCGCGCGAGCCTGGCGAGTCCGGCCTCGCCTAAGAGCGAAAGGTGAATCGAGAAGGCGAGCGCACACAGGCCCGAATTGGTGCAGATGTTGCTGGTGGCCTTCTCGCGCCGGATGTGCTGCTCGCGCGTGGCGAGTGTCAGCACCCAGCCCCGCCGGCTTTCGGTGTCCACGGTCTCGCCGGCGAGACGGCCGGGCATCTGGCGCACGTACCTGTCGCGGGTGGCGAAGAGCCCGAGATAGGGCCCTCCGAAGGAGAGCCCGTTGCCGAGGGACTGGCCCTCGCCGACCACGATGTCCGCGCCCATGTCGCCCGGCGACTCGAGTGCCCCCAACGACACCACCTCCGTGACCACGACGATGAGAAGGGCGCCGGCTTCGGCGCAGGCCGCGACCAAGGGGCGAAGGTCGCGGACGTGGCCGAAGAAGCTGGGGTTCTGGACCACGAC
>JBHICW010000236.1:0-2272 GCA_046759785.1 Alphaproteobacteria bacterium | reverse complement strand
ACAGGTTGGTGATGACCGTCGCCGCCCAGAAGCTCATCTGGCCCCAGGGGAGCACATAGCCCATGAACGCCGTCGCCATCATGAGCATGAGGATGATGAGGCCCAGCCACCAGAGGAGCTCGCGCGGGAACTTATACGAGCCGTAGTAGAGGCCGCGGAAGATGTGGATGTAGACGACGAGGAAGAACATGGAGCTGCCGTTGGCGTGGGCGTAGCGCAGCAGCCAGCCGTAGTTGACGTTGCGCATGATGTGTTCGACGCTGTCGAAGGCGAGGTCGGCGTTGGGGATGTAGTGCATCGCCAGGATCACGCCGGTGACGATCTGGAGCACCAGGGCAATCCCCGCCAACGAGCCGAAGTTCCACCAGTAGGTCAGATTCTTCGGCGTCGGGTAGTCGATGAGCTCTCGGTTGAGAAAGCTGAAGATCGGCAGGCGGTATTCGATCCACCGGACGATCCTGTTGCCCGAGCCTGGCGTGCCCATGAAAAGACCCTTACTCGAGGAGACCGACGGGGCCGTGGTTACGGGCGCCGGACGGGCGGACGACCGGTGTGAAAGGAAGGGGCCCGCGCCGGCTAGCCCGCGTGCGGGCGGCGCGTTGTACCTCTTCCCCGGCGACGCCCCGGGAGCCTTGAGCCGGGCTCTCGGCCATGGAACGGAGATCCCTCCCCGCGATCGCGTCGCGGCCTCTTTTGTCATCAAACGCCCGGGTTGTCCAGGGTCTCGGCCAGGCATCGGGCGCGCCGGACGGGGGCGCCGGCCGGGCTCCGGCGCCCGCGGCGGGCCGGCCGCGGGGCCGTGCCACCGAGCCGCGGTCCGGGAGGAGTCGGCCCATGCGCCTGGCGCTGTTTGAGCCGGACATCCCCCAGAACACCGGCACGCTCCTGAGGCTCGCCGCCTGTCTTGACGTCGACGTCGACATCATTGAACCCTGCGGCTTCGTCATGAGCGACCGGCGCCTCAAACGCGCGGGCCTCGACTACCTCGACCGCGTTCGCCTGACCCGCCACCGCTCGTGGGCGGCATATCTCATGGCGCGCGCCCAGGGGTCCAGGTCCGGCCGCCTGGTCGTGCTGACCACTCGGGCAAGCGAGCCGTACACGGCCTTCGCGTTCCGGCGCGACGACACGCTGCTCGTTGGGCGCGAGAGCGGCGGGGTGCCCGAGCACGTCCACGCCGCGGCGGACGCCCGGGTCGTCATCCCGATGGTTAAGGGCTTAAGATCGCTCAACGTGGCGGTGGCGGGCGCGATGGTCCTGGGCGAGGCGCTCCGCCAGACCGGCCAGTTCGCGGAGGCGGGCGGATGAGCCCGCCCTCGGAAGAGCGCAAGGGATCGGCGGCGGCGTGGTTCCGCGAGTTGAGGGACCGCCTCTGCGCGGCCTTCGAGGTCATCGAGGATGAACTCGAGGGTCCGGGCGCGGACCGTTCGCCGGGACGGTTCGTGCGCAAGGAATGGAAGCGGCACGGCGGCGGCGGGGGCTTAATCGCGATCATGCGCGGGCGGGTGTTCGAGAAGGTGGGTGTCAACGTCTCCACGGTGCACGGCACCCTGTCGGAAGGGTTACGCGAGGCCATCCCCGGCGGCCAAGACGACCCCCGGTTTTGGGCCAGCGGGATCTCCCTCGTCGCCCACCTATGCTCGCCTCTCGTGCCGGCGGCGCACATGAACACCCGCCACATCGTCACCACCTTCGGCTGGTTCGGCGGCGGCACCGACCTCACACCCACCTATCCCGACGCGGAGGACACGGGGGCGTTCCACGCCGCGCTCAAGGGCGCCTGTGACGCCCACGACCCCGCCTACTACCCGCGCTTCAAGAGGTGGTGCGACGAGTACTTCTTCCTGCCCCACCGCGGCGAGCCGCGCGGCGTCGGCGGCATCTTCTACGACGACTTCAACACCGGCGACTGGGACCGCGACTTCGCCTTCACCCGGGACGTCGGGCTCGCCTTCCTCGAGGTCTACCCCTCGATCGTCCGCCGCCACATGAACAAGCCGTGGACGGCTGAGCAGCGGGAGCACCAGCTCGTCAAGCGGGGCCGGTACGTGGAGTTCAACCTGCTGTATGACCGCGGCACCGAGTTCGGCCTGAAGACCGGGGGCAACCCGGACGCGATCCTGATGTCGCTCCCGCCCGAGGTGAAGTGGCCGTGAGCGAATCGCGTCCTCGCGGGGGCCCGGCGACCGGCCGTTTCGCGCGTTCGCAGGCTTCTGAGAGGGTCTCAGGTAGCGGCGGGAGCCGGTTTTTGGTACCGTCCGGGGAACCTGTG
>JBHICW010000235.1:0-2308 GCA_046759785.1 Alphaproteobacteria bacterium | reverse complement strand
GATCTGAGTGGTCCACCTTTTATGAGAGAGTCTGGCGTGGTTGCCAGCCCTCCTGGGCGGCGAGGTCCGTGGTCGATTTTCCTCATCCGCTTTCAATCCGCCGCTAAGACGAGGCTTGTTTGACCCCTTAAATATAGCTAAGTTAGCTATATGGAAAAGACGAACATATCCAATCTCAAGAACCGCCTCAGCTCGTACCTAAGGAAAGTGCGTTCGGGCGAGACTGTGCTGGTTCTCGACCGTAACCGGCCGATCGCCCGCATCGAGCGCGTTGGCGGGCCGCTCGGGGCCGACGAGCGACTTGCCCGACTCGAGGCCGCCGGCCTTGTCCGCCGCGCCACCCGGACGCTGCCGCTCGAGGTCCTCGCGGCGGACCCGCCGCGGTCTCGGAACAGCGTGCTCGCGGCGCTTCTCGAGGAACGGTCGGAGGGCAGGTGAGGTTCTGGGACAGCTCCGCCATCGTGCCCCTGCTCGTCGACGAGCCCACAAGCGAGAGTCTTCTTCGCATCCTCAAGGCCGACGGCGGGTTGATCGTCTGGTGGGGCACACCGGTCGAATGCGTCTCGGCAGTCGCACGACGGGAGCGCGAGGGCGATCTCCCGATCGTATCGGCGAACGCCACGATCGCCCGTCTGCGCGCGTTGGAGCCCTCCTGGGTGGAGGTGAGCCCATCGACCAGGGTCCGCGGCCTCGCGCTCCGTCTGTTGCGGACGCACCCGCTGCGGGCGCCGGATTCGCTTCAGCTTGCAGCCGCGCTCGTGGCGGCCGAGGAGGACCCAGGGGCGCTCGGCTTCGTGTGCCTTGACGAGCGGCTGGCCGCGGCCGCCCAACGCGAGGGCTTTACGGTCGCGCCGTAGCCGCGTGAATGCACGAGAACGCCGTAACGCTCGGCTCCAAGCGCTTCCCGGTGCCCACCCCCGTTCACCTTGGGCTCGTCGGCCGGCCGTAGCGAGCGCCGCAGCGTTCTCCTCTCGCTACAGCGGCGTGAGGGCTGCCGCTCATCGACGATCGCCCCGACGATGTCCGGCGCGAGGCAGGTCAGAGGCAACAACCGGCAAACGCCCGTCCTCCGCAGCAGCTGCGGCCCACTCCGCCGAAGCAGCCGCTTCGGCTGCGAAGGCCGGGCTGCAACTGCGGAGGGTGGATAAGCGTCCGTCACGCCCTCCTGGGCGGCGAGGTCGGTGATCGACTTTGCCTTCGCGCTCTCGATCTGGCACCGCCAGCGGTGAGCGCGCACGAGCGCATTGATTTGGACCTCATCGAACGGTGGCGTGGACTCGTGACCGGCGAGACCCTGCGGCGCGATGACGAGCTTCCGGCCGGCACCGCGATCCAGCGCTGCGGGCAGGCGAACGGCGAGGGTTCGGCTATCCAAGGCTTGATCGTCAGCCGGCGATTGTGAGACCTTGGGGCCACCGTGCGACGTCCGGGAGGCGACTATGGCCGCAAAGAGCAAAAACCAGCCGGTGATCTATCAGCTGAAGGTCACGATCGAGAACATCCGGCCGCCGGTGTGGCGACGTCTTCAGGTTCCGGGCGACATCACGCTCGGTTCCCTTCATGACGTTCTCCAGACCGCGTTCGGATGGACGGATTCACATCTCCACCAGTTCGTTATCGGCGACACCTATTTCGCCGTTCCCGACCCCGAGGACGCCGGCTGGGGCCCTCCCGTTCGCGACGAAAGGCGGGCGCGATTGACGGACGTCATCCGCCGCGGCGCGAAGAGGTTCGTTTACGAGTACGACTTCGGCGACGGTTGGGAGCACGAGATCATCGTCGAGGAGATCCTGGCCCCCGAGACCGGCACGGCCTATCCCCGCTGCTTGGTCGGTAGACGGGCGTGCCCGCCCGAGGACTGTGGCGGCCCCTGGGGCTACGCCGAGTTGCTGGAGACGATTCGCGACCCCCAACACCCCGATCACGTGGAGATGCGCGACTGGGTCGGCGAGGAGTTCGACCCCGAGCACTTCGACCTCGACGCCGTGAATGCGCAGCTCAAACCGCAGGCGCGGGGGCATCGGTAGAGGAGCACGCGATGAACCAGTTCCCACTCATGCCGCGACATAGTCCCGGACATCGACCTTGACGCCCGCCCGCGCCGCCTCCTCCGCGGAGTCCAGAAGACGGGTCGTTTCGGCTTCCTCCACGTATTCTTCGCCGCAGTTTTCGCAGACCTGGGCCGGAACACCGCGGACCACCAAGGTCATGCCGTCGCGCTCCAGGGTGACGGTTGCCGTCCCTGCCTTCATCTCACCGTTGCGGCACACAACGCACTTCATGGCTCGCGTCTCCGCCGAAAGGTCTT
>JBHICW010000234.1:0-2329 GCA_046759785.1 Alphaproteobacteria bacterium | reverse complement strand
GCCACGTGGTCGCTTTACAGCATCCTTGTCCTTGTGCTCATTGGCGCCCTGGGCTCGGACGCCGCGGCTCAGGCGGTGCCCGTCCCCGAGGTGGTGACCATTCCCGCCGGCGCGTTCGTCGCGGGCTCCGACGCTGTCGAGCGCGAAGCGGCGTACCGCCTGGACGAGGCGGCCTACGGGCACAGCCTTACGCGGCGCTACAAGTGGTACGCCGGCGAGCGCCCCCGCGGCGTCGCCGAGACCCAGGCGTACGCGATGACGAAGACGCCCATCACCAACGCCGAGTATGCGGCGTTCGTGAGGGCCACCGGGCATCCGGCTCCCGACGTGGATCGGGCGACCTGGGAGAGCTACCGGCTCGTCCACCCTTATCCGCGCACGCGCCGCTACGCGTGGAGCGAAGCCCGCCCGCCGCCTGGGATGGAGGACCACCCGGTGGTCCTCGTCTCCCACGGCGACGCCCGCGCGTACGCGGCCTGGCTCAGCCGGGTCACCGGCTTGGCCTGGCGGCTGCCGAGCGAACTCGAGTGGGAAAAGGCGGCGCGCGGCACCGACGGGCGCCGCTTTCCCTGGGGCGACGCGTTCGACCCCAGCCGCCTCAACAGCCACGACGCCGGGCCCTTCGTGACCACTCCCGTGGGCGCGTTTCCCTCGGGAGCCAGCCCCTTCGGCCTGCTCGACGCGGCCGGCCAGGTCTACGAGTGGACCGCCACACCCGCCGGCGCGGGACGGTTCATCGTCAAGGGCGGCTCGTGGGACGACAAGGGCTGCGGGGTCTGCCGTCCGGCGGCGCGCCACGGACGGCCGGCGGGCATGAAGCACATACTGATCGGGTTTCGGCTGGTCCGCGAGCCCGTGAACGTCCCCGGCGGCTAGCGCTCCCCGCCGCCACGGGTCCAGATCGGTTCGACGTCGTCGTACCGTTCGAACCCCAGGCGCCCCGGTGCGAACCCGGCGAGCGTCGGGTGCACCTCCCATCCGCCGCGGCGGGGTGGGGTCATTTGCTCGGTGAGGGCGCGCTCCACCTCCGCGGGGGATGCGAAGGCGGCGAAGAGGGTCGCGCCGCCCTGCCCGTCCACAAAGGACATCGCCGCCAGAGCGCCATACATAAGGGCGACCATTAGCCAGGCGCCACCGTGCTGTACAGCCCTCATCATTGAGCTCCTTTTGGCCTGAGCGGCGGGCTCGGAGGCGAACACCGGGCCCTGCCGCCCGTTTCTATATGACATGGCCGGGAAAGGCCGGTTCGTCCATTCACGTCGGTTCAAAATCGGGTGAAGCCGTTGCGAGCCGAGTCGGCCGCCCGGGCCCCGGCGCTCGAATCCGGATTGCATCCGACGCCGGGGGTGGCTATTTCCCCTTGCGCAACCGCGGGCGTGACGAACGTCCGTCGGGCTGTGAAGCCACAGGAGGGGAACGTCGTGAACCTGAGGGAGCTTCCACGCCAGCGCCTCGAGGCGATGCTCGAGGCCGGCCAGGAGATCCTGGAATGTTACCGCGTGCTCCGCAAGACCGGGGATAACGTGGTTGGCGAGGTGCTGCGCGACCAGGGAACGTTCTACCACTGGAACCACTACCCCGCCGGAGACGTTTACGACCACGAGACCCACGCCCAGTACTATTACCACGCGCACCCGGGCGGTCAGCGTGGCGACGAGCACGGCCATTTCCACACCTTCCTGCGCTTCAAGGGCATGCCCCGGGAGACCCTTGCCGTCCCCTATGACGGGGAGGTCGAGTGGCCCTCGGGCGAGAATGCGTTGAGCCACCTCGTCGCCTTGTCGATGAACCGGCAGGGCTACCCAATCGGGCTGTTCACGACGAACCGGTGGGTGACCGGCGAGGCGTGGTACAAGGCCGAGGATGTGTGCGCGTTGGTCGAGCGATTCGAGATCGACCACGCGCGGCCGTCCTGGCCCGTGAACCGTTGGATCACGGCGATGCTGCGCCTGTTCCAGCCGCACATCCACGAGCTCGTGCACGAGCGGGATGCGGCGGTGGAGGCCTGGCGGCGCAAGCACCCCAACCAGGACGTGTTCGAGGATCGGGAGCTGGAGATTACCTCCAGCCGGAACGTCTCGGTCGAGAAACAGATCGCTCGGGTGCGCAAGGCGCTCGCCTAAGCGGCCGCTGCCGCCTAGAAATGAGACACCGCCTCCCTTGGGGGGCAGAGGGAGGCGGCGCTATGGGCGGCAGAAGGAACAACCCCCGCTGCGGGAATTCGGGCCCTTACCTTTAGCGGGCCCATGTCCAGCGAGGCCGCTTGCGGCCGCAGCCGGCGTTGCGCCGAAGAGAGTTCCGCAGCCGCCGCGGCGACGAGGGCTCTTGC
>JBHICW010000233.1:0-2370 GCA_046759785.1 Alphaproteobacteria bacterium | reverse complement strand
CCGGGCGCGCCGTCACCGTCTCGTCGCGGAGGCGCACCGTCGTGAGCGCCCGCAGCACTGCCGGCAACGCGTCCTGCACCTCGGGCGCAAGCGCCCCGGTCACCTCGTCGGCGCGTCGGGCGATGGCGCCCTCGAGACCGCCGAGGGCGCGGTAGGCGGCGAAGGTGAGGAGGCGCCGCGCCTTGCCCGCTTCGTAGAGGGCGTCCAACATGAACTCGAGGAGCGGCAGCGAGGCCGGATCCCGCGCCGCCGCCTGTTGCAGCACGTCCTCGAGGTGCCCCTCCTTGGCGTCCTCTTCGAACCGCAGACCCGCCGCCCGGGCCGGCTCGCGGATGATCTGGGCGATCTCGGGCCCCGTGGGCGGAAGCAGCTCGTAGCTGCCCAGGCCGTCCTTCAGCTCGGACAGGCCTGGCACCTCACCGCAGCGGGGGTAGAAGTCCGCGCGGATGGTGCCGATGACCCAGGCGACGCCGCTTCCGGCCAGGGCCGCAACGGCGCGCACGAAACTCTCGCGCGACCTTTGATCGATGCGCTCGGTTGTAAACAGCTCCTCCATCTGGTCGATCGCGACGACAAGGCGCGCCTGTACCGCACCCCCTTCCGTCGCTCGACCCAATGCCGCGCGAACGGGCGTGAGCGCGCGCTGCGGTGTTTCACGGAATAGCTCGGCGAGTTCTGCCGCGGCCCCCTCCTCCGCCAGCTCCGGCAGCGCCGTCTCGCCCCGAAGCCCGTGGACGAGCGCGGTCACCGGGTCCGGCCCCTCCGACGGTCGGATCACGCAGTAGCGCCAGAGACCGATGCCCTCCACCGCTCCGGGCCTGGTGATCGCCGGCAGCAGGCCCGCGCGCACGAGCGAGGACTTGCCGGCGCCGCTCATGCCGTAGATCAGGAGAAACGCGGTGCCGCTTGCGGCCTGCTGCTCCAGCCGTTCCCTGGTGGTGGCGATGGCCCGGGCGCGGCCGAAGAACAGGTCGGCGTGCTCGTACTCGAACACGTCGAGGCCGCGGAAGGGCGAGGTGACCTGCTCCTCCGAGACCAGCGGGACGCGGTAGACCCGCACCGGGCGGGCGATGTTCTTCACCGCGTGCTCGCCGAGGTCGAGGAAGTCGAGGGTGAGGCGGTCGCGGATCTGGGCGAGGACGGCGTCGGAGACGCAGAGCCCGCCGGGCGGCGCCAGCGCCTCGAGGCGCGCGGCCACGTTCACGCCGTCGCCCATGAGGTTCTCGCCCTCGACGATCACGTCCCCCAGATTGACCCCGATGCGGAAGCGCATCCGCCTCTCCTCGGGCAACGCCGCGTTGCGCTTGTCCAGCTCGAGCTGGATCTCGGTCGCCGAGCGCACCGCCTCGACGGGGCTCGCGAACTCGGCGATCACGCTGTCCCCGGCGCTGCCGAAGACCCGGCCGCCGTGCTCCCGGAGGAGCCCGTCGATGACCTGTCGGTGACCCCTGAGAGTGTCGAGGGTCGCCTCCTCGTCGGCCCCCATGAGCCGGCTGTAGCCGACCACGTCGGCCGCCAGGATCGCCGCGAGCTTGCGCTCGGCGCCGTGCCGCTTCGCGGCAGGCGCCACCTCCCGTTCCTCGCGGATCGCCTCATGGAGCTCCTGGGTCTCCGCCTGCGGCTCCACGTCCAGCTCAGCGCGCAGGACCTCGCGGCACAGCTCGTACTGCTTGAGGGCGAGGCCGCGCCGACCCTGCCGCGCGTAGAGGCGCATCAGGCCGCGGTGCACGTCCTCCTGCAGCGGATCGAGGGCGAGCAGGCGGTCGGCGACCTCGATCGCCCGGTCGGCGTCGTCCGCCCCCTCGTAATGGGCGAGCAGCTTCGCGAGCGCGTCCGTGGCCAAACGCCCGAGGTGCGCGCGCTCGCCCGCCAGCCACTCCTCGAACGCCGCCTCGCGAAGCGAGAACCCCTCGAGCAGCTCGCCCCGGTAGAGCTCGGCGGCCCGCTCGAGCGACGCCGGCGTGTTCTCGGCGACCGCCTTCGTGAACGCTGTCACATCGACCTCGCCGGCGCCGGGATCGAGGGAGAACTCCTCGCCTTCGATGCAGAGGCCCCGGAGCGCCTCTTCGGGAAGCGACTTGCGCAGCGCCGACAACGTCTGGCGCAGGCTGGCGCGCGCCTGCTCCTCGCCGCTGTTGCCCCAGAGGAGCCCGCCGATCTTCTCGCGGGACTGCGCCTGTCCGGCATTGACCGCCAGGTAGGCGAGCAGCGCCCTGGCCTTCCTGTTGGCGACGGTCACGGGCGGTCCCGTGCCGACAGCGGCCTCGAACCCACCGAAGAGTGTAAGTCGCAGGCCTGCCATGGCTCGTCCATGCTGCTGGCCTCGACGCAACTATAACGCGGCCGCGGGCCGACCCCAAGCTACCGAGG
>JBHICW010000232.1:0-2392 GCA_046759785.1 Alphaproteobacteria bacterium | reverse complement strand
TTTCGCGGGTCATGGCGAAGCCCGAAAGCCGCTTGTAGGGCGGCAGGCGCGGCGACAACTCGGCGAGCGTGACGCGGACCAGGTCTTCGATTCGGCCACTGCGGGCCTGACGCACCGCCTCCAGCTCGGGGACGACCAGCCCCGCGAGAGCGCCGTTCCATTCGAGAACGGCGACCTCCCGGACATAGGGACTTTCGGCATAGACCGCCTCGACCTCTTCAGGAGCCACGTTTTTACCGTCGGGCAAAACGATCATCTCCTTGACGCGGCCCGCGAAGTGTAGGTAGCCGTCTTCGTCGAGGACGCCGAGATCGCCCGTGCGGAACCAGCCATCCTCGGTGAACGCCTCGCGGTTGGCCTCGGGATTGTTGCGGTAGCCTGCGAAGACATTGGGGCCGCGGATCAGAACCTCGCCGCGACCCTCCGCATCCGGCTGGTCGATGCGCAGCTCGACGCCGGGGGCCGGGAGTCCCACGCTCTCCAAGCGGACGCGGCCTCGTGCGTTGAAGGTGGAGATCGATGCCGTCTCGACCAGGCCGTAACCCCCCAGCACTTCCCAGCCGAGGCCTTCGAGACGCCAGCAGAGCTCGGGGTCGAGCCGCGCGCCGCCAGAGGCCAGCAGTCGCAGATGCGGCGCGAACTCCAGGTGGAGTCGCCGAAACAGCAGCCGTCCGAGACGAAGGCCGAAATGCCGGCGCAGGCGGAGCGAGGCGCCAAGCAAGGCGCGGAAGGCAACGGCCGGCAGACGACCGCGCGCGCGGACCCTGCCCTCGATGCCGGCGTACAACGCTTCGTACAGGCGCGGCACGCCGACGATGACCGTGACTTCGCCCTCGCGCAGGGCGCGGACGATCTGGGGCCCGCCCACGCCCTCCGGCAGCACCATGGCGCTGCCGCTCGCAAGCGTAATCAGCATGCCCACGATGAAGGGATAGGAGTGGTGCAGCGGCAGCGGCAGCAGGACCCGCTCGCCGGGTTTCAGCAGCTCCTGCGCCAGCAGGGCGTCCAGGTTGCTGCGGATGTTGGCGTGGGTAAGGGGCACGCCTTTGGGCGGCCCCGTGGTGCCCGAGGTATAAAACAGCGCCGCGACGTCCTCGGGCGAGGTCTCGGGAAGGCCGGACGGCCGTTCCCCCAGAAGCGTCTCTAAGCTCTGCGTGCCGTCCGGGGCGTTCTCCGCACTGTCGAGGACGAAGACCTCGAGCTCTGCCTCGGTGATGGAGTGCATGGCGGCCGCGTGTTTGCGCGTCGTAAAAATGCGGCGGCAGCCGCTGTCGGCGATGGCGCGCGACAGCTCCACCTCGCTGAGTGAGTCGTCGAGAAGAACCGCGGTTGCCCCGACGGCGATCAGCGCGAGCCTTGCCAAAACCCACTGAGGCTGGTTGGGAGCGAGGATGGCGACCGGTTCGCCGCGCCCGACACCCCGCGCCAGAAGTCCGCCCGCCAGCCGCATCGCCCGGTCCTCGAGTTCGGTGAAGGTCATCACCTGCATGCTCGCCTCGCCGAAGGAAATCACGGCGGGCAAGTCGCCGAACTCGCCGAGCACGGGCAGCAAGTTCTGCAGCGTGGGGCGTCCCGACATGTCACTCCTCCGTGGGGCCAAGATAGCACGGCTGCCCCGGACAGGGCACGGCTCCCGCGAGCCGTTTGCGGCCGGCGGAGCGAATATCGCGTAAGTCCACAGGCAGACCGGGTTCACATGTAGCCGAGGCGAAAAACCGAGCCATGGGGCGGTCATAAGGCCGGCGGCGGCGCGGCATCGCGTTCCGCGAGCAACCTGTAGACCGCGCCCCAAAGGATGACGGTGTCGATGAGGCCGCTGAGGCCGAGATCCACATGGGCGAGGCTGTCGACCACATACAGCTCCGCCTGCGGCGCCACGGCGGCAAGCGCCTTGCTTTCGCTGTAGGGGATGATGGCGTCGTCGCGCCCGTGCACCAGGATCAGCCGTGCCGCGAGCTTCGAGAGGTCCTGGTTCTTGAGGTCGAGGGCGAACATATCCGCCCGCACCGCCCCGGGCAGGGCGGCGATCAGGGCCGGCGCCCGTTGCGGGTCGTCGTTGACGAGCAGGGCGTGCACGGCCCGGCCTTCGGGACCGAGCTTCGCCACGAGATCCCCGATCTCGGCCTTCGGGTTCTCCAACTTGCGCTCCGCCATGGCGGCAAGGGTCGCGCGCTCGGCGTGATCGGTAAGGCGGTCGGCGTTGTTGCGCACGAAGATCCACTTGCCATAGGCGTTCGGTGTGCGGTGTCGCCACGGCCCGTCCGGCCGCTCGCGGAAATAACCGGTGGTGAAGAAGGTCACCACCGCCTCGATGTCGTAATAGCCGCCGATGGCGAGGACGAAGCGCACGCGCTCGCGGGTGTCCTCGTCCAGGGCGGCCAGGAGGGCCGGG
>JBHICW010000231.1:0-2415 GCA_046759785.1 Alphaproteobacteria bacterium | reverse complement strand
AGATGGCGTCCTCTGGGAAACGTCGAGTCATAGTCACGGCTTAACACCACACGAAGGCTTCAACCTTGAGGAGGAAGTCGTGAAAAGAGTGCACCTGACGATTGCGATCAGCGATTACGACCATGTCCGCGACTTCACCCGGGGCAGGGTCGAGGCCCAGGGCATCGAGATCACCCACATCGACCTGCCGGTGGAGGAGATTTTCTCCCGCTTCACCCGTTTCCGCGAATGGGACGTCTCGGAGATGTCGATGGCGCGCTACGTGGCCCTGATTTCCCAGGGCGATCCGGACCTGACGGCGATTCCGGTGTTCCCGTCCCGCCTTTTCCGCCAGTCCGCGATCTTCGTCGCAAGCTCACGCCCGATCGAGGCGCCCCGGGAATTGGCGGGCAAGCGGGTCGGCATTCCCGCTTGGGTCCAGTCGGCCGTGGTTTACGTGCGCGCCTACCTCATGCACCAAGTGGGTATTCCGTTGACCGACATCGAGTGGTTTCAGGCCGGCGTCAACATGGCGGGGCGCGGGGACGAGGTCGCGCCGAAGCTGCCCGCGGGCGTGCGCTATACTCCGGTGCCGGAGCGCTCGCTTACCGCGATGCTGCTCGCGGGCGAGGTGGATGCGATCATCACGGCGCGGCCGCCGCGGCTGTTCGAAGAGGGCGACCCGCGCATCCGCCGGCTTTTCCCGGACTTCCGGGCCGTGGAAGAGGCTTACTGGCGCGAGACCGGGATCTTTCCCATCATGCACACCGTGGCCCTTCGCCGCGACGTCGTCGAGCGCTATCCCTGGGTTCCGACGAACCTGTTCAAGGCGTTCGAGGAGGCCAAGCGGCGCAGCCTCACACGCACCCTCGACGGCAACATTTGCCGCTTCCCCATTCCCTGGTGCTTCGCTTACGCGGAGAAGTCGCGCGCCATGTTCGGGGAGGATTTCTGGCCCTACGGGGTCGAGGCCAACCGCACGACCCTCGGGGCGTTTCTCGCGTACGCCTATGAACAGGGCGTGGCTTCCCGCGAGGTCTCGCTCGAAGAGCTGTACCCGGACGCCGTGCAGAGCCTCCACCAGGTTTGAGGCGGCCGGACCGGCGGCCGCGTCGGGCCCGGCGCCAAGGCGGTGCGGTCGCCGAGGCCGCAATTATGGGCGGCACTCCGTCGTCGGATGATTTGCGGCGCGAACTCGTGCTAACATCGCGGCAACAGAAGAGCTTGTCCGGCAAACGCCGATCCAAAACCGTTGGCCGCATGGCGGGTGGGGGAAGCCACATGACTGGCGAGTCTGACAATATTCCTGAAGCAATAAAAGCCGCCGCGGAGCACCAGCGGGCGGGCGTCGCCGGCGGGGCAGGGAACGACGGCGCCAAAACGACGGGCGAGAAAGGAGTGGCGTAATGAACGGCAAGAGGCGGTTTGCCGATTCGGCCCGGAAAGCCTTCGTCTTTCTCGTCGCGCCGTTCCTCCTGGTTGCATTGACCGGCACCGCGCGCCCGGCTCTGGCCGCCTGTCCGGTCGCCGTGGCGGGGGCGGGGCTGATCTCCGCATTCTTTGCCGGCGCGCCCGCGGTGCCCGCCAGGCACGTCCGTCTGACCTTCGCCGGACATGCGAGCTTCCTGATCGAGACGCCGGGCGGCGCGTCCGTCTTCACGGACTACAACGGCTACGTTCGTCCGCCCCGGCTGCCCGACATCGTCACCATGAACAACTTCCACGACACCCACTACACCGACTACGTGGAGCCGGAGATCAGGTTCGTGCTGAGGGGCTGGGACCCCAGTGGCGGCGTCGCCAGGCACAATCTCGCATACAGGGACGCGCGCATCCGCAACGTCCCCACCAACATCTCGGAGTACGGAGGCAAGCCGACCAATGGAAACTCCATCTTCGTGGTGGAGGCGGCCGGGCTGTGCCTCGCCCATCTCTCTCACCTGCATCACGTGCTCTCGCGCGGGCAGGTCCGGGAGCTCGGGCGCATCGATGTGCTTTTGGTCCCCATCGACGGCGCCTGGACGATGAGCCACGAGGAGGTGATGCACGTGATTGCCCAGATCAAGCCGCGGCTGGTCATCCCCATGCATTACGGATCCGAGGAATCCGTCGGGCTGTTCCTGGCCTTGGCGAAGCAACGCTACCCGATCAAACGGCACGGGAGCGACACGCTGCTGGTCAGCTTGCGGACGCTTCCCCGCGGCACCGAGGTTTTGTTTCTCGCGGGAGAGTGAAGCGCGGGCGTGAAGCTGTTCGACCCGAATCAATGCCTGCACGAGTGCCCCTTGAGCCCTCGCCAACGGCGCTCCGAAAAAACCATTGCTTTTCTGGGGCCCAACCGAGGGGGCGTCGCTCCCTCGGGGCCCGGCCGGGGAGCAAAGGCCCCTAGAGCGCTATCCGACCAAATTGAATCAATTTGATGGCGGCAAATCGGTT
>JBHICW010000230.1:0-2464 GCA_046759785.1 Alphaproteobacteria bacterium | reverse complement strand
GGGCCGTGGATCGACGCCGACGAGATCCGCGAGGTGCTAGAGGCCCTCGAGTCGGGGTGGATTGCCCGGGGGGAGAAGGTCTCAGACTTCGAGCGCGGTCTGGCAGTCCTGGTCGGGGTGCGCCACGCACGGGCTCTCGCCTCCGGCACGGCCGCCCTGGAGGCCGTGCTGCGGGCGCTCGATGTGACGGGCCGGGAGGTGGTGACCACTGCCGCCTCCTGCGTGGCGACCGTCAACGCCATCCTGCACGCCGGGGCGCGGCCTGTCTTCGTCGACGTCGAGCCCGACACGTCTAACATGCGGGCCGACGAGGTCGCGCGGGCGCTCGGCTCGCGGACGGGCGCCGTCGTCGCTGTCCACCTCTACGGTCACCCGGCAGACCTTGGGCCAATGCGGGAGGCCACCCGGGCCCGCGGCATCCCGCTGGTCGAGGACTGCGCCCAGGCCCTGGGGGCGTGCTGGCAGGGGCGGCCGGTGGGGAGCGTCGGCACCGCCGGGGTGTTCTCTTTTTACGCCAACAAGGTGCTCACCACGGCGGAGGGTGGCGCCGTGGTGACCGGTAGTGCGGCGCTTACGCGGCGCCTCGAGGCGATCCGCGACCATGGCCAGGCGCCCGGCCACCGGTTCTACCACACTGAGTTCGGCCACAACTTCAAGCTCTCCAACCTGCACGCGGCCCTGGGGGTCGCTCAACTCAGGAAGCTCGGGGCCGCCCTGGAGCGCCGCCGCGCCCACGCCAGGATGCTCGGGGCGCTGCTCAGGGACGTCCCGGGTCTGGTCCTCCCCGTCGAGCACCCGGGGATCACCCATGCGCACTTCGCCTTCACGCTGGTGACCCCAAGCCGCCGCGTGCGCGACGGTCTGGCACACCACCTCGCCGACCGGGGGATCGAAAGCCGGCCGATGTTCGGCCCCATGTCCGATCAGCCATTCTACCGCCGGCTCTTCGGCCGGCCCCCGCGCGACTTCCCGGAGGCCCGCCGGCTGGGCGCGCGCGGCCTCTATGTCGGCTGCTGGCCAGGCCTCGAGAAGGCCGACATCGAGCGGATTGCCGAGGCGGTCCACGAGGCGATGCGCCTTCTGGATCGGCGGGCGCGATGAGGATCGCGATGGTGGCACGCGCGTTCTTCCCGCGGGTGGTGGGCGGCATGGAACGGTTCGTGACGAACCTGGCCACGCACCTGCAGGCGCTGGGTGTGCGCACGGACGTGGTCACGGCCGCCCGGCCAGCCGCGCCGCCGGACGGGCCGTGGCCGTTCGGGGTGGTGGAGCTCCCCTGGCCCCGCTCTCGGCTGTACGCGCGGAGCTACCTCACCTTCATCGACGCTGCCGCCCGGCATGCGGCGGTCAGCGGGTACGATGCGGTCTACTGGCAAGGAGCAGCAGTGCGGGGTGTCCCGGGGGTCCCGGCCGTCCTCAACGTCCAGGGACTTGAGCCGTTCAAGGAGCACCGCTGGCGGTCGCTGCTGACCAACCTGCCGCTCGTCTGGAACATGCGCCGCCAGGCCCGGCGCATGGACCGCGTGATCTCCGAGGGCGGTCACCTTACCGCCGAGGTGATGCGATTCCTGGGGGTGCCCCGCGAGCGGATCGTGGAGATTCCCAACGCCGTGGACATCGAGTACATCGATGCCCGCCTCGCGGCTGCTCGTGCCCAGGCACCGCCAGCCGCTGCGCCTACGCTCCGGCTGCTCTACGTCGGGCGACTCACAGCCAACAAAGGCGTGGATGTCCTCTGCCGGGCTCTGCGGGACCGGCCGCTTCCCTCGGGGGCTGAGGTGGTGCTGGTCGGCACCGGCCCCGAGGCCTCGCACCTCTCCGCACTCGCCGAAGGACTGCCTGTGCGGTTCGTTGGCGGGGTCAGCGAGGAGACCCTCTTTGCCTGGTACGCGCACGCCGATGCCTTCGTCTTCCCGACCCGGTACGAGGGCATGCCCACCGTCGTGCTCGAGGCAATGGCTGCCGGGCTCCCCATAATCGCAACGGACATCGGGGCTGTACCAACAATGGTGTCGGCTGAGAACGGTTGGCTGACGCCCGCTGGTGACGCGGCCGGGCTGGCGACGGCCCTCCGAGCGCTGGCAGAGGCCGGCGAGGCCCGGCGCCGGGCGCTTGGGAATGCCTCACGGCGGATCGTTGAGCGGCGTTACACATGGGCCGTCGTGGCCCGGACCACGCTGGACCTTCTGACGCGGGTGGTGGACGGAGGGCGCGGTGCCATGCCTGGATCTGACAGAGAGGCCGCGGGCGATTCGTGAGGGAGAGGATGCGGTTCGAAGAGAGGCGGGCTGAGTTTCCGACGGACACCCAACACATCGTCAACCTCTCAGCCTATCACTGGGCCATGGAGACTCTCGGTGTACATGCCGACATGCGGGTGCTCGACGCGGCCTGCGGGACCGGCTACGGCAGCAATGCCCTAGCGGCGCGGGCGCAGTCTGTCGTGGGTGTGGATCGAGATGTC
>JBHICW010000229.1:0-2476 GCA_046759785.1 Alphaproteobacteria bacterium | reverse complement strand
CGCGACCTCCGCGGCGAGATCGCGCGGGATCACGACGACGCCGTCGGCGTCGCCGACGAGGAGGTCGCCCGGGTAGACGGCGACGCCGCCACAGGCAATGGGCGTCTGAACCTCCACGGCGTGGTGGAGGGTGAGGCTTGGCAGGGCCGCCGGCCCGGCGCAGAAGACCGGGAGGCCCAGCCGTTCGATCTCCTCGGCGTCGCGCACGCCGCCGTCGGTGACGACGGCCGCCGCCCCGCGGACCTTGAGGCGCGTCGCCAGGATGCCCCCGAGCGCCCCGGCACCCGTCTCCCCGCGGCAGTCGATCACCAGCACCTGGCCCGGACCTATCGTCTCGATGGCCTTGCGCTGCGGATGGTCGGGATCGACAAGCGAGTCGAAGCGATCCAGGTCCTCGCGCGCCGGGATGGTGCGCAACGTGAACGCCGCGCCGACGAACCGTGCCGCGGCGGGGTGGAGCGGCTTGATCCCCGTGAGAAAGGTGTTGCGGAAGCCCCGCTTCAAAAGCTGTGTGGTGAGTGTCGCGGTGCTTGCCCGCCCGAGGAGGGCGCAGGTTTCTTCGGACATCGGTCTCTCTGCCGTCATGTTACCTCACCGGGCCGGCCGCGGGCCCGACGGCGTCCGTCCAGAAGACTTGCTCGGCGCGGTCGAGGAGCCTCTGGACGCGGCCGTCGTCGTCGGCGCCGGTGCGGCCCAAGAGCCCCTTCCGCCACCGCTCAGGCAGCGCTCGAGCGCCATGGAGTGCGCCGACCGCCGCGCCCACGATCGCGCCGACGGTGTCGTTGTCCACGGTGTCGTTCACGGCCCTGACGACTGCCTCCTCCGGGTCGTCGCCATGCCGCATCAGGATGTACAGGACGCTCGGCACGGTCTCCAAGAGGTACGCGCCGGAGAGCCAGGCGTCTGAGGCCTCGACCACCGGCCGGCCCTGGTCGAAGGCACGCGGCACGTAGCCCTCGACGAACCGCCACAGGGGACCCTCGTAGTCGCGGAACGCGCCCCCTCTCGGCGCGTAGCTCGCCTCCCCTTCGAGCTCGCGGGCGACCCGGAGGTAGGTCTCCACCCACCATTCAGGCGCCGGTGGCGTGCGCCTTGCGAGCAGCAGCCAAAGCAGGTTGACGAAGGCGAGACACGCCGAGACGGCCGCCGGGTCGTTGTGCGTGATCATCCCGGAAAGCGCGGTGTCCACCCACAGCTCTGCCGTCCCCGAGGCGAGGTGCGGTATCACCATGGGCGCGATTCGCATGAGCGAGCCGTTTCCGGCCGAGGGCTGGCCGCACTCCTCCCAAGGACGTCCGGCGTGGAAGGCGTTGAGGAACGCCGCCACCGTCTGGCCGAGGCCGAAGAGCGGCTCCGACGCGAAGCGCCGGGCCACCCGCTCGGGCACGAACCCGCGGTCCTCGACCATGCGCTCGAGGGTCCAGAAGGCGAGCTGCGTATCGTCCGACGGCAGCCCTAGCGCGCGGCCGCCCGCGCGGGGGTTGGGAAGGTAGTCCCGCACCTCCCCGATGAGCACCCGGCGCTCGGCGGGCAGGAGCGACTCGCTCGTGTTGCCGAGGGCGTCGCCGATAGCGAGGCCCAGCATCATCCCGCGCACGCGGCCGAAGTCGAGGTCCGGCGCTAGCGTCGGCGGCGGCGTGTCGAACAACGCCGACCGCTCGACCCGGATCCGCCCTTCCCGGAAGAAGCGCTCCAGAAGCGCGCGATTTCCAGTCATCCGCCCTCCCCGTGCGGCGTCCGTCTAGGACCCGGTCGAGCCGTCCGAGGCCCGGCTCGGACGGCGCCGGCGACCGCCCCCAACTCATAGGGCGCAATCGAGCGCCATTCAACCGCCGGCCGGCGAGCCTCGCCCGCGGCGAGCGTGCCGCCTCTGCCATGAGCCGACCTCGCGTCGCATGGCCTTGCGGTCGAGCGGGCCTTTCTCCGTCACGAACAGGTCGATGAGGCCGGCCGGCACCCCCTCGAAGCACAGGTTGGCGGCGAGCTCCGGCCGCTCGGGCCAGACCTCGCCGCCGAGCTCCTCAAGCTCTTTATGAGCAACGTCGAACAAGGCATTGCTTTTACACGTATCTGTTCCGAACGCGCAGACTTTACTGGCGGCTTAGGGCCTCGCCCGCGGCGAGCGTCCCGTCCTCGGGCTGGTGCTCGAGGGCGTCCGCCGCCTCTGCGACCAGGCGCGGCCCGTCGCCCGCGACCTCCGCCGCCCTTCTCCACCCTGCCCGAGAAGGGTAACCGACCTCCTCGAGGTTGAGGAAGACGATCCGCCGCCGCGCGCTGTCGGCCGTCAACACCGGCGCCCGCCGGCGAGGCACCCCTTGCTCCCACAATCCGGCCTCGCACACCCGGGCTCAAGGAACGGGAAGGGGTGGCACGCCAGGGTGCGGTTTGCTATAACCCCCGGGCCGAAGGGCGGTGCTCTGATCCCCGGTAGCTCAGTTGGTAGAGCGGGTGGCTGTTAACCACTAGGTCGCTGGTT
>JBHICW010000228.1:0-2510 GCA_046759785.1 Alphaproteobacteria bacterium | reverse complement strand
CCGGATGCCGGAAGGCGAGGAGATAGGCGTGGAGGGCCTGGCGGCGGAACGCGGCCACGCCTTCCCGGATCTCCGGCTCGAGGTCCTTGAGACGTCGGCGACGACGTCCCCCGTAGAGTGGATCCCCCACCACCGGGTGGCCGCGGGCCGCGAGGTGGACGCGGACCTGGTGGGTGCGCCCGGTCTGGAGCCGGCATTCCACCAGGCTCGCCACCCCGCCGAAGGCGCGCACGACCCGGTAGCGGGTGAGCGCGGGCTTGCCGCCCTTCGCCAGCACCGCCATCTTCTTGCGGTCGCGGGGGTGGCGCCCGATGTTGCCGGCGATCGTCCCGCCGAGCGGGCTCGGGACACCCCAGACCACGGCCTTGTAACCGCGCGACAACGCGCGCGCCGGGAACTGCCCGGCCAAGCCGTGGTGGGCGGCGTCGGTCTTGGCGGCGACGAGGAGGCCGCTCGTCCCCTTGTCCAGCCGATGGACGATGCCCGGGCGGCGCCCGCTCCCCACACCCGAGAGCCGGTCCCCGCAATGGGCCAGCAGCGCATTGACGAGGGTCCCGTGCGGATGGCCCGGCGCCGGGTGGACGACCATGCCAGGAGGCTTGTCCACCACGATGAGGTGGGCGTCCTCGTAGACCACGTTGAGCGGGATGGGCTGGGCCCGGGGCAGAGCCGGAGCCGGCTCCGGCACCGAGAGCACGAACCGCTGCCCCGGTTTGACCGGGTAGGACGGGTCGGTTATGGTCGCGCCGCCCGCGACGAGCCGGCCCGCCTGGATGAGCCCCTTGATGCGGGTCCGCGAGAGATCGGGAAAGGCCTCGGCGAGGAGCTTGTCGACCCTCACGCCGGCGCTCTCGGCCCGCATCACGTGCCGTCGCTCCGCGTGCTCCGCCATGGCGGTGAGACTGAACCCAAGCATGCAGGTACTCAAGGTTCTCGTCATCGTTATGGGGGTGCTCATCCTCGTCGGTGTGGCGGTGGTCGCGGTGACGATCTACCAGCGTGCGACGCGCCTCGGCGGCGACGGCACGGCCGGGTTCGCGAGCGGCGTGGTGACGCTCCCTCAGGGCGCGCGGGTCGTCGGCATGACCAGTGAGGGAGACGTCTTGAGCCTTCTCGTCGAGGCCGGCGACGGGCGCCAGGTCGTTCTCACCATCGACCGGCGCAGCGGCAGGACGCTCGGGTCGCTCGAGCTGGCGCCGGCCCAGTGAGGGCCCGCAGGCTCAAGCGTTGCCCATCTGGGAGGGCTCCGCCATGGCGGTGAACCTGGCGAGCGACAACACCTCCGGCATCGCCCCGGAGATCATGGCGGCGCTCGCGCGAGCGAACGAAGGCGCGGCCATGCCCTATGGTGAGGACGAGATCACCGCGCGCCTGGACAAGGCCTTCACGGGGCTCTTCGAGACCCAGGTCAAGGCCTTTCCCGTCGCCACGGGAACCGCGGCGAACGCCCTGGCGCTGGCCCTCGTGACCCCGCCTTACGGCGTCATCTACTGCCACGAGGCGTCGCACGTCGCGGTCGACGAGTGCGGAGCGCCGGAGTTCTATGCCGGCGGCGCCAAGCTCGTGCCGCTTGCGGGCGAGCACGGCAAGCTTAAGCCGGCGGACGTTGACGACGTGGTCGCCCGAGGCGGCGCCGGAATCGTCCACCAGGCCCAGCCGGCGGCGGTGAGCCTCACCGAGGCCACCGAGTGCGGGACCGTGTACACGGCGGAGGAGGTCGCCGCTCTTACCGAGGTCGCCCGACGCCACGGGCTCTCCGTCCATATGGACGGGGCGCGCTTCGCCAACGCGGTCGCCGCCCTCGGCTGCGCGCCCGCCGACGTGACCTGGCGCGCGGGCGTCGACCTGTTGTCCTTCGGCGCGACGAAGAACGGCGCCATGGCGGCGGAGGCGGTCGTCGTCTTCGATAGGGCGCTCGCCGAGACTCTCGACTACCGGCGCAAGCGCGCCGGCCACCTGCTGAGCAAGATGCGCTACGTCTCGGCGCAGCTCGAGGCCTCGATCGGCGGCGGGCTGTGGCTGAAGTACGCCGCCCACGCCAACCGGCTCGCCGCGCGCCTGGCCGAAGGGCTGGCGGCGCTCTCCGGGGCCAGCCTCTGCCATCCGGTCGAGGCCAACGAGGTGTTCGTGACCCTGCCCGAGCCCGTGATCGAGGGTCTCATCGCCGAGGGGCACGTCTTCTACCGCTGGGAGGATCCGGGCTCGACGACGGTCAGGCTCGTCCCCTCCTTCAACACGCGCGAGGACGACATCGAGGCCTTCCTCGCCGCCGCGCGGCGCCTCGCCGAGCGCGCCGCCGCCACCGCCTGACGCCGGGCCAACGGAACGCGGGGGCAGAGCACTCTTGCCGCTTCCTGAGGCGCCGGCAAAGGCCCCGAGCCGCGCGATTGACCTCGGCCGGGGGCTTCGCTATGAATGCGCGTCGCTTCAGCGTCCCCATCGTCTAGTGGCCAAGGACACCGGCCTCTCACGCCGGAAACGGGGGTTCGAGTCCCCCTGGGGACGCCAAT
>JBHICW010000227.1:0-2551 GCA_046759785.1 Alphaproteobacteria bacterium | reverse complement strand
GCACCCTTCGCGTACCACGGGACCTACGCGGGCGAGCCTGGCAAGAATCCGCCCGCGGGCTTGCCCGCCATCACTACCGAGGAAGTCTCGCGCGGTATGGCCAAGGTGACACAAGATGCCGAGACCGGGCGTCTGCACGTCGAGCTGGAGCCGCTGTGGGCTATGGCGGCATTGCCGTCACGCATCGCGCCCGGGCACGGCGGGTGCCCGGGGTGTGGAATCTTCCCCGTGCTGCGCCAGGCCTACAGCGTGCTGGAAGGAGACTTGGTGGTGCTGTTCCAAACCGGTTGCGCCATGGTAGTAACCACGGGGTATCCGCGCACCGCCCACCGGATCACCTATATTCACAACCTGTTCCAGAACGGCGCGGCTACGCTCTCGGGCTTGGTCGAGATGTATCTGCAACGAATGCGCCGGGGCGAGTTGCCGGACGCGCCCGATATCACCTTCATGATGGTCACCGGCGACGGCGGCATGGACATCGGCATCGGGCCGGCGCTCGGGGCGGCCCATCGCAACCACAACATGATCATCCTGGAATACGATAACCAGGGCTACATGAACACCGGCGCCCAGCTCTCCTATGCCACGCCGATGGGCCATCGAACGTCGACTAGCGAGGTCGGTAGCCGGCTTTCCGGGAAAGTCTTCCACCACAAGGACACCGCCCAGGTGTTCGCCGGCTGTCATCTGCCCTATGTCTTTACCGCGAGCGAGGGTTACCCCGAGGATTTCATGCGCAAGGTCGCCAAGGCTCAATGGTACGCCAAGCGCGAGGGCCTGGTTTACGGCAAGGTCCTGGCATTCTGCCCGCTCAACTGGCGCACCGAGGATGACGCCGCCGAGGACGTGTTGCAGACCGCCATCGACTCATGCTTTTTCCCCATCTACGAGGTGGAAAAGGGCCATACCACTATCACCTATGATCCCGATGCTGTGGGCCGGCGACGCCGGGTTGCCGATTGGCTCAAACAGATGGGTAAGACCAAACACATTCTGTCAGCGACGCACGCGGAGCAACTCGAGGCGATCGAGGCGGAAGTGGACCGGCGCTGGCGGCGCCTCAAGGCCATGCACGAGCACCCCGGACTTTGAGCCATGGCAAGGATCATTGAGAAGCGTTCTTTGACCCCGGTCACGAAGCTGTTTCGCGTCGAAGCGCCGCTGATCGCGGCCGCCGCCAGGGCAGGGCAGTTCGTGATCGTGCGGGTTCGAGAAGACGGCGAGCGTATCCCATTGACGATTGCCGACTACGATCGAGCCGCCGGTGTAATCACCATTGTGGTTCAGGAAGTCGGCGTCACGACCCGACACCTGGGGGCGCTGGCGGCGGGCGAAGAAATCCTCGACCTCGTAGGACCGCTCGGCACCGCACTCGAACTCCCGGTCGGTGGACACGTCGTGGGTGTCGGCGGAGGCTTTGGTGCCGCCGCGCTGCTGCGCCTCATGCGTGAGCTCACTGAGCGCGGTGAGCGTACCACGATCATCATCGGCGCCCGCCAGCAGGATCTGCTAATTCTGGTCGACGAGCTCGAGGCGGTCTGCCGCCAACTGGAGCTGTGCACCGACGACGGCTCGGCGGGCTTCAAAGGGTTCGTGACCGAGCGGCTCCAGCTACTGATTGAAGGGCAGGGGCCGGGGCGACCAGATTGCGTACTGGCCATCGGCCCGATGCCGATGATGCGCGCCGTGGCCGACACTACCCGGGCCGCGCGCATTCCCACCCAGGTCTCGATGGACCCATTGATGATTGATGGTACCGGCATGTGCGGGGGCTGCCGGGTCACGGTCGACGGTGAGGTGAAGTTCGCGTGTGTCGACGGCCCCTTCTTTGACGCCCATCTGGTGGATTTCGATGAGGCCGTGCGTCGTAAAGAAATGTATCTCGAGGAAGAACAGCGGGCCGCCTGCCGCCAGGCAGAGGGGAGGCAGACTGATGCCCATTAAACGAGCCGACAAGACGCCAATGCCCGAGCGCGATTCCGTGGTGCGGGCTCACGACTTCCTCGAGGTCAACGAGGGCTACAATCTCGCCCGGGCGATGTTCGAAGCCGAGCGCTGCCTGCGTTGCCAGGATCCCGTGTGCATCGATGGTTGCCCGGTACGCATCCCGATCCCGGACTTCATCCACGCCATCGCCGCCGGCGATATGTCGAGCGCCGCCTCGATCCTGCGTGCGGCCAATCCGTTGCCGGCTATCTGTGGGCGCGTATGTCCGCAAGAAACCCAGTGCGAGGTGCTCTGCCACATGAGCAAGCGTTTCCGCCCCGTGGCGATTGGTCACCTGGAGCGCTTCGTCGCGGACTGGGAGCGTGCCCAGCCATTGGGCGAAGCCCCACGTCAGCCCTGGCGGTCTCAGAGGGTCGCGGTGATCGGTTCGGGACCCGCCGGTCTGGTCTGCGCCAGCGAACTCGCACGTCTGGGATACCCGGTGACAACATTCGAGGGGCTGCATGCCGCTGGCGGGGTGTTGCGCTACGGCATTCCCGAGTTCCGACTGCCCAATACGATCCTGGACTGGGAAATCGAGGTGCTCAAGCGCCTCGGTGTG
>JBHICW010000226.1:0-2566 GCA_046759785.1 Alphaproteobacteria bacterium | reverse complement strand
ACCGGCGGCATGGGCTCGGCGGCCTTCGTCGCCTACCTCTCGAGCCTGTGCAACGTCGCCTACACCGCGACCCAGTATGCCCTATTGTCCTCCCTGATGGCCGTGCCGCGGACGATCCTCTCCTCTTCCGGAGGCTGGTTCGCCGAACAGCTCGGCTGGGTTGACTTTTTCCTGTTCACCACGGTCGCGGCGGTGCCGGGCCTCCTCCTGCTCCTCTGGCTGATGCGTCGGCGCCTCACGCCGCCGGCGGCGCGGGAACGGGTCGGGGCCGTGCGCTGACCCAACCACCGCCTCGCCCACCGCGAAGTTTTCCCTTTCGTGCCGGCGCCGATGTGCCCCATCATGGCCTCCCAGACTCTGCGCCGGAGCGACGATATGGCGAGCAAAGCACTGATTTCGATCCTCGGCGCCGATCGCACCGGCCTCGTGGCCGCCGTGGCCGGGCGGCTCTATGACCTTGGGATCAATCTCGGTGACACCAGCTTCGCCGTGCTCGGCGAGGGCGCCGAGTTCACCGCGCTGTGTGAGCTGCCCGACGGCCTCGAGCCCGCCGTCGTCGAACGTGAACTCAAGGAGCTTCCCGAACTCGACGAGGCCAGGGTGGCGGTCAGCAAGTCGAAGCTCGGCCCCTATCACAAGCCGTCGGCGAACGTCACCCACCGCATCGAGGTGACCGGACAAGATCGCCCCGGCCTGATCGCCCGGCTGGCCGAGGCCTTCGGCCAATACGGCGCCAACATCGTGCGCATGACCTCCGAGAAGGTCCCGGGCGCCGAAGGCGACCGCTACGTCACCCGATTCGCCGTATGGATCCCCGCCGCGCGCGCCGACGCCTGCCTCGCCACCGTCGGCAACACCGCCGGCGAGCTCAAGATGGCGTGGCGCTGGGAGAAGGTTTGAGCCTTGCGCCTCCGCTGTCGGGCGGCGGAAGGGCGTCGATCTGCGCCCGCGCGGCCCGCTCGTAGCGGTCCCGCGCCGCCTCGTCGCCCGGACCACAGAGCTGGTAACGGCGGAAGCAGCAGTAGGCGGCGAGGCGGTAAGCGAAGTACGGCGCCAGGAAGTCGAGCCGCGCGCGGGTCTCAGGATCGCCGTAGGCGTCCACGAACCGTGCCGCCTCCTTCGGCCCGAGCCCGGGGTGCTGGTAGAGGATCAGGATGGCGGCCGAGAGGAAGGTCCACAGGTCCTCCGCCGGGTCGCCGAGCCCCGGGCACTGCCAGTCGATGAGCCGCACGCCTTGGGCCCCGACGATCAGGTTGCCGGGGCCCACGTCGGTGTGCACCAGCACGCGGCGCTCGAGGCGCGGCACCTCCCCCGGCTGAGGCCGGCGCGCCTGGGCCTCCCGCCACAAGGGGTCGTCTTCCGGGGCCCTAGGCAGCCGGTCGGCGTCGGCGAGAATCTCGTCCGGCTCACTCGGCAGCAGCCGGAAGCCGTCCGTCTCGACGGCGTGCTGGCGACGCAGGAGCTCGGCCACGGGCCCCACGTCCTCCACCCACGGCCGCCCGGGGTAGTACCGGTACACCAGCACCGGTCCGTGCCCCTCTCCCGCCTCGACGAACGCGACCGACTCGGGCGCCACGTGCATGCCCTTAAGCACCTGGAGCGCGCGCGCCTCGTCGGCCGGGAGGTTGGGGAACAGGGTCGGCTTGAGCCGCGTGCGGTAGTGCTTGACCACCCAGTCGACGCCCGGCCCCTTGACGCGGAAGTTCTCGTTCCAGTAACCGCCGGCGAGAGGCCGGGCGAGAACCCCCGCGCTGCTGCCAATGAGGCCGTGCGCGACAAGGAAGCCGGCCGGGTCGAACGCCATGGCCGGACGATAGCGCGCCCGAGGCCTAGAGGCCAGGGCACTTGCGACACCGCTCCCGCCGAACGGCCGACGACAGGATGGGAGGTGCCCCGACGATCAGGAGGCTGACGGCCGCGGTTCGTGGATCGGGGTGCGCGTCCAAGGCCGTCGAGAAAGAGGCCGGTGAGCGTCGGCAAGTCGCGCCCCCTTGACCTATTCAGGGCGGAGGACGAATGCGAAGACGACCGTCGGGCCGTAGCTCTGTTCCGCCGCGCCCGTAGGGGAGCGCGCGGCGATGCTTCGTGCCCGGCCGGCGAGCTCCTCCAGGCCGAGCCCCATGTAGCGCGCCCCGCCTGACCCCAGCCCGACGGCCGCCTCCCCGAAGAACTCTGCCGCCCGCCGGGCGTGCCTCTCGACGCCCCGCGGCTTTCCCTCGCGCACCTTGACGCCGGCCGCCGCGAGGTGGATGAGCGCCTTGAAAAAGGATCCCGCCGGTCCGCGGCGCGCGCTCACATGCCACAACCCTTCCCAAACCTCGTGCGCCTCCCAGTAGTAGCCGTGATTGAAAAGGTCGACGCCATACAAATATGCGCGGCACGTCCGCCAACGGCGAGGATCGGGACGCTCGGGACGGCCGGGCTCTGCGCCGAAGCTATGTCCGCGAGGGTGGCGGGTGGGGTGGGGACTTCGTCCCGGGACATAGGCATAGGGCGGCAAAGCCTCGTCGGGAACCAGTCGCGGCCTCAGCCGCTGCTCGGCGCGATCGTTCATGGCGACACCTAG
>JBHICW010000225.1:0-2567 GCA_046759785.1 Alphaproteobacteria bacterium | reverse complement strand
TGGCGGAGGGACTGGGATTCGAACCCAGGACACCCTTGTGGGGTGAACACGCTCTCCAGGCGTGCGCCTTAAACCGCTCGGCCATCCCTCCGGGAGGGCGCGCGGCGCCCGCTAAGCCCCAATATAACGCCCCTCCGGCGTGATGCAACGCCGCCACCCGGGGCAAAGGGACGACGGCACCGCCCGGGGGCGAGCGTTGCGCGAGCGGCGCGAATCGCTAAGCTACCCTCAAGGCGCGTCGCAATTCCCGCCCTGGCGCGCGGGGCAACGGGAGAACAGGATGGTTGTAGGCCGCATCTTGGGCTGGGCCCTGGTCGTGTTCGCCTTGGCGGCGGCCGTCGTCGAGATCATCGGCCTCATCCACACAGGAAGCTACGACGTCCTGGCGGCGGGCGAGTTCTGGAGCCGCCTCAACGCCAACAGCCTCGTCGGCTTCGGGGCCTTCGTCGAGCAGACGATTAGCCCAGCGCTATGGTTCGACGTCTTCCTGCCCCTCCTTGGGCTTCCCACCTGGCTGGTCCTGGGCCTCCCCGGTGGCGTGCTCGCCGTGGTCTTCCGTGCTCGCAGGCAGCGACGGCGCCGGCGGGGGTCCTTCCCCCGGTAGGGTAAAGGCGCCCACGGCGGGCCCGAAGGGCTCCGGTCCCAGGGCCGCAACGGCTGTGTCAGCCCGCAGCGACGGTCTCGCGGCCGTCCGACCACCGTCCACCACCTGGCGTCCGCCGACCCGGTCCACCGCCCCCGGCCCCCGGGGCAGAGTGAGAAGAGACCACGCTCCCCCAAGAGATGCGCTACCGCCCTTCCATCCTGAAGGCCGCGAGGAACGCCTCTTGCGGGATCTCCACGTTGCCGATTGCCTTGAGCCGCTTCTTGCCCGCTATCTGCTTCTCCAAGAGCTTGCGCTTGCGGGACACGTCGCCGCCGTAGCACTTGGCGAGCACGTCTTTCTTGAGCGCCCGGATCGTCTCGCGGGCGATGATCCGCCCGCCCACGGCCGCCTGGATGGCGACCTCGAACAGCTGGCGGGGGATCAGCTCCTTGAGCTTCCGGCAGACGGCCCGGCCGCGGGCCTCCGCCCGGCTCTTGTGGACGATCTGGGCGAGTGCGTCGACCGGCTTCCTGTTCACCAGGATGGTGAGCTTCACGAGGTCGCTCGCCTCGTACCCGTCCATCTGGTAGTCGTAGCTGGCGTAGCCGCGCGAGCACGACTTCAGTCGCTCGTAAAAGTCGTACACGACTTCGTTGAGCGGCAGGCGGTAGACAACCATCGCCCGGTCGCCGACGTAGGTGAGGTTCTGCTGCACGCCCCGCTTCTCGGTGCAAAGGGCAAGCACGGCGCCGACGTGGGCGTCGGGGACCAGGATCGTGGCCTTGATCCAGGGCTCCTCGACACGCTCGATCCGGGTGGGGTCCGGCATGTCCGCGGGATTGTGGAGCTCGAGCTCATCGCCGCGGCTGGTCACGACCCGGTAGATCACGCTGGGTGCGGTCGCCACCAGCTCGAGGCCGAACTCCCGCTCCAGGCGCTCCTCGACGATCTCGAGATGCAAGAGCCCGAGGAAGCCTGAGCGGAAGCCCTGGCCGAGTGCCGCCGACGTCTCCGGCTGGTAGTGGAAGCTCGAATCGTTGAGCCTGAGCTTGGCGAGGCTTCCGCGCAACGCCTCATAGTCGGCCGAGTCGACCGGAAAAAGCCCGCAGAAGACGACCGGCTTAGACGGCCTGAACCCGGGTAGCGGCGCCTCGGCCGGCCGGCGGTCGGCAGTGATCGTGTCGCCCACCCGGCAGTCGGCGACCTCTTTGAGTCCGGCGGTCACGAAGCCGATCTCCCCGGGACCTAGCCGGTCCACCGCGACCTTCTTCGGCGTGAAGACGCCCACCCTCTCCACCTGGCGGGCGACGCCGGTCGCCATCATCCGGATCCTCGTGCCCTTCTTGAGCTCACCCTCCATCACCCTGAGCAGCACGACGACGCCGAGGTAAGGGTCGTACCAGCTGTCGACGAGCAGGGCCTTGAGCGGGGCCGAAGGGTCGCCCTCCGGCGGCGGGGTCTGGTGCACCACGGCCTCGAGAACATCGCGCACGCCTGTGCCCGTCTTGGCCGAGATGAGGAGGCTCTGGGACGGGTCCAGCCCGATGACGTCCTTGATCTGGGCCCTCACCCGCTCGGGCTCCGCCGCGGGGAGGTCGATCTTGTTGAGGACGGGCACGATCTCGTGACCCGCCGCCACCGCGAGATAGGCGTTGGCGAGGGTCTGGGCCTCCACCCCCTGGCTCGCGTCGACGAGGAGCAGCGAGCCCTCGCAGGCGGCGAGGCTGCGGCTCACCTCGTAGGTGAAGTCCACGTGCCCCGGCGTGTCCATCAGGTTGATGAGGTAGCGCCGCCCGTCGCCGGCGCCATACTCGAGCCGCACCGTTTGGGCCTTGATGGTGATGCCGCGCTCGCGCTCGAGGTCCATGGAGTCGAGGACCTGGTCGGTCATCTCACGCTTAGCAAGGCCGCCGCACAGCTCGATCAGGCGGTCGGCCAGGGTGGATTTCCCGTGGTCGATATGGGCGATGAGTGCGACGTT
>JBHICW010000224.1:0-2579 GCA_046759785.1 Alphaproteobacteria bacterium | reverse complement strand
GCCGAGGCCCTGGTGGATGAGGAGGGCGCCGAGGACGCCAAGGCTCCAGCCGAGGTCCTGGTGGATGAGGAGGGCGCCGAGGACGCCAAGGCTCCAGCCGAGGTCCTGGAGGAGAAAGCCGGGGAGTCGGACGGCGGGGCCAAGGACCGGTGATGCCGGGCGCGAGCCGCTCTGCGGTGGCGGTCCGGGCCGGGTCGGGCCGTGCCCCGGTCGCGGCGGCGTGCCGGAGCCAGGTGAGACCAAGTGATCCGTCAATTCGAGCTCGTCGAGCGCGTTAAGGCTTACGATTCCTCTGTCGACGAAGAGGTGCTGAACCGCGCCTACGTGTTCTCGATGAAGGCCCACGGGTCGCAGAAGCGGGCCTCCGGCGACCTCTATTTTTCGCATCCGCTCGAGGTGGCGGGGATTCTCGCGGACCTCAGGCTCGATAGCGCCTCGATCATCACAGGGTTACTTCACGACACCGTCGAGGACACGGTCGCCACCCTGGACCAGATCGAATCCCTGTTCGGCAAGGAGGTCGGGCGCCTCGTGGACGGGGTGACAAAGCTTTCGCGTCTGGGGCTCCCCTCCGATCACACGCACCAGGCGGAGAATTTCGGCAAGCTGCTGCTCGCCATGTCGGAGGACATCCGGGTCCTCCTCGTCAAGCTGGCGGACCGCCTCCACAACATGCGCACGCTCCAGCATGTCAAGGACGCGGAGAAGCGGTGGCGCATCGCCCGCGAGACGATGGAGATCTACGCCCCGCTTGCGGAGCGGATCGGCATGCAGCGGTTGAAGGACGAGCTTGAGGACCTCGCCTTCGCCGAGCTCAATCCCGATGCGCGCGCGTCCATGCTGGCGCGGCTCAAGTTCCTCCGCGAGACAGGGGCCGACCTGGTCTCCCGCATCGTCGACCAGGTCAAGACGACGCTCTCGCAAGCCGGGATCGAGGCTGCGGTGTCGGGGCGCGAGAAGCGGCCCTACTCCATCTGGCGGAAGACGCAGCAAAAGCACGTCGGCTTCGAGCAGCTTTCCGACATCATGGCCTTCCGCCTCGTCGTCGACACGGTGCCACGTTGCTATGAGGCGCTGGGGGTGATCCACGGCGCCTACCGGATGGTCCCCGGCCGGTTCAAGGACTACATCAGCACGCCGAAGCCCAACACCTACCGGTCGATCCACACCGCGATCTTCGGGCCGGAACAGCAGCGGATCGAGATCCAGATCCGCACGAAGGAGATGCACGAGTTCGCCGAGTACGGCGTTGCGGCCCACTGGCGCTACAAGAGTGGGGCGGATAAGGTGAGCGTCCGGGAGGGCCGCCAGTACCGGTGGATCCGCGAGCTGTTGGAGATTCTGGAGCACGCCTCGGGGCCCGAGGAGTTCCTGGAACACACCAAGCTCGAGATGTTCCAGGACCAGGTCTTCTGCTTCACGCCGAAGGGGGACCTCATCGCGTTGCCGCGGGGCGCGACGCCCGTCGACTTCGCGTACGCGGTCCACTCCGAGGTGGGCGACACCTGCGCCGGGGCCAAGATCAACGGCCGATTGAAGCCCCTGCGTACGCCGCTCAACAATGGCGATCAGGTGGAGATCATCTGCGCCAAGGGGCAGGCGCCCTCGCCCACCTGGGAACGCTTCGTCGTCACCGGCAAGGCGCGGAGCCGGATCCGACGTTTCATCCGCCAGCAGCAGCGCGACGAGTACCTCGATTTGGGCCAGGCCATCCTGCAGAAGACCTTCCGGCAGGAGGGCCAGAGGTTGTCTGGGAAGGTGTTGGAGCCGGCCCTCAAGCACTTCAAGTACAAGACTGTCGACGATCTCAGCGTCGCGGTGGGCGAGGGGCTCCACACGGGGCGCGAGGTCGTGGAGGCCGTCTTTCCCGAGCGCAAGACCAAGCGCCGAGAGGCCAAGCCGCGTGCGCGCCAGACGGCGAAGCGGGACAAGGGAAGCGACTTTGCGATACCCATCCGCGGGCTCATCCCGGGCATGGCGGTCCATTACGCCGGCTGTTGTCACCCCTTGCCGGGCGACCGCATCGTGGGGATCGTCACGACGGGCAAGGGGGTGACGATCCACACGATCGACTGCGAGACGCTCGAGACCGTCGAGAACCAGCCGGAGCGGTGGCTCGACGTGGCGTGGGACGTGGGCACGGACGGCAGCGGCCTCCATGTCGGGCGCCTCAACGTGGTCGTTGCGAACGAGCTGGGAAGCCTGGGCAGCATGTCGACGGCGATCGCGAAGAACATGGGCAACATCAGCAACCTGAAGATCACGCAGCGCTCGCCCGACTTCTTCGAGATGCTTGTCGACATCGAGGTGCGGGACCTGAGGCACCTCACCGACATCGTTGCAGCGCTCCGGGCCACGCCGGCCGTGAACTCGGTGGAGCGGACGCGGGGATGAGGCCGGCCCAGGGTCTCACCCGGCGGCGTGCCGGGCCATGACGGGCGGGCGCCTCGTGTCCGCAGGCGAACGGAGGACCTGCCTTGCGCTCGCACACCGATCGGGATCTCGTGGCCCTCGGGACGCGGCGGGGGACCTTGCCCCGGATCGCCGCCGCCGGATGGCCGGTCGCGAGAAGCCCGGAA
>JBHICW010000223.1:0-2584 GCA_046759785.1 Alphaproteobacteria bacterium | reverse complement strand
GTTGGCCCTATAATTAGTCTGTCGGTCGGTCCGCCTGTCGGGCCGCCGACTATGGCGATAAACGCTGCGAGCAATAGGCGGAGCGGACCCGGGGGCAGTACCCGGCGCCTCCACCAGGGGGGCGAACCAGGATCGACGCACGCACGAAAGGCGCAGTTTTCGCCCGGTATGATACCGCCGTTATCGGGTCACCCAAAAGTGCCAACGACAACGAAGAGTTGGCTCTCGCTGCCTAAATCTTAGGCAAGCGCGGTTCGGGGGGCACCGGGCAACAGAAGCCCCCCACTTCACGTCCGCCTGGGACGTCGCCAGACGATGGCCAAGGACCTAATCGGCTACGACAGGCTGGTCAATGACGCCCTCAGGGGCGTCATGATCCACGCCCTTGACCGCGCCGCAAGCAAGGGGATTTCCGGCAACCACCGCTTCTACATCACCTTTCGCACAGACATCCCGGGGGTGGTCTTGAGCGACGACCTCCGGGCCCGGTACCCCGAGGAGATGACCATGGTCCTCCAGTACCAGTTCTGGGACCTGGATGTTGGCGACGACGCCTTTTCGGTTACCTTGACCTTCAACAAGGTGCCGCAGCGGCTAACGGTCCCCTTCGCCGCGGTGACCGCGTTCGTGGACCCCGGCGTCAAGTTCCGGCTGCAGTTCAAGCCGCCGGACGAGAGGGAGGCGGAAGCGACCGCCCGCAGGCCGCCCCCCGCGAAGGCGGCGAAACCGGCGGCGCGAGGGAAGGCGAGGAAACCCGAGAGCAAGGCTGGGACCCCAGAGGGCGGCCAAGTCATCGCCCTCGACTCCTTCCGCAAGAAGTAGCGCGCGCCTGGCCGGTCCGGGGCTCACCCGCCGCCGGTGGCGGTTCTGGATCCCCGAGATCCGCCGTCGTGACCCGCCCGGCCCGGCACGGCCCTGAAACCGGCTCCAGCGGAGAGGCCGCCTGAGCGTTAAGACGTTGCGTCGCCCGTTCCCCTGCCGCTATGAACGAAGGGCCTGAGACAAGGAAAGGGTTAACCGCCATGACCACCACTCCGGAGTACCGCACCGAGGCCGATTCGTTGGGTCCGGTGAAGGTTCCGGCCGACCGCTATTGGGGCGCCCAGACCGAGCGCTCGCGCGCGAACTTCAAGATCGGAGACGAGCGGATGCCGGCCCCGCTCATCCGCGCGCTGGCGATCGCCAAGAAGGCCGCCGCCCGGGTGAACGCGGAGCAGGGCATGCTCGACGAAAGGCTCGCCGACGCCATCATCCGCGCGGCGGACGACGTGATCGAGGGCCGGCTCGCCGACCATTTCCCCCTCGTCGTCTGGCAGACCGGCTCCGGCACCCAGACGAACATGAATGTCAATGAGGTCATCGCCAACCGAGCCATCGAGCTCCTGGGCGGCGAGCTGGGGTCGAAGCATCCGGTGCACCCGAACGACCATGTCAACCAGGGGCAGTCGTCGAACGACACCTTCCCGACGGCCATGCACATCGCCGCGGCAGAAGAGATGCACAGGCGTCTCCTTCCGGCGCTGGTGCGGCTGAAGGACGCCCTCGAGGAGAAGGCCCAAGACTTCGGCGACATCATCAAGATCGGCCGTACGCACCTGCAGGATGCGACCCCGCTGACGCTTGGGCAGGAGTTCTCGGGCTACGCCAAGCAGGTGGAGTACGGGATCGCGCGGGTCGAAGGGACCCTGCCGCGGCTCTACCCGCTGGCCCAGGGAGGCACGGCGGTGGGCACCGGGCTCAACTCCAAAAGCGGCTTCGATGCCCGCTTCGCGGCCGAGGTGGCGCGGCTGGTGGAGCTCCCCTTCGTCACGGCCGACAACAAGTTCGAGGCGCTCGCCGCCCACGACGCCCTCGTCGAGGTCTCCGGCGCCCTCAACGTCCTCGCCGCGTCACTCATGAAGATCGCCAACGACATCCGCCTCCTCGGCTCGGGGCCGCGCTGCGGGCTCGGTGAGATCGCTCTGCCCGCGAACGAGCCCGGCTCCTCAATCATGCCGGGCAAGGTGAACCCCACCCAGTGCGAGGCCCTCACCATGGTCTGCGCCCAGGTGATGGGCAACCACGTCGCGATCACGGTGGCCGGCTCGAGCGGGCAGTTGGAGCTCAACGTGTTCAAGCCGGTGATGATCTACAACCTGCTCCAGTCGATCCGGCTCATCGCGGACGCTGCCCTGAGCTTCGCCGACAATTGCGTGGCCGGGATCAAGGCGAACGCGGAGCGGATCACACGCCTCAGGGACGAGTCCCTGATGCTCGTGACCGCGCTCAACCCACACATCGGCTACGACAACGCGGCCAAGGTGGCGAAGAAGGCGCACGCGGAGGGCACGACGCTCAAGGAGGCCGCCGTCGCCCTCGGTCTCCTTACGGCCGAGGAGTTCGATCACCTGGTGCGGCCCGAAAAGATGATCGGGCCGGACCGGTAAGCCCCGGGGGCGGCCTCGGGCGGGCGAGGTTCCGTCGCGGCTCGCGGTGCCCCGGGGGACGTCCGCGCCCGGACGTCGTGCCAGCCCGGCGGCGAGGAGAGACGCCTAGCCATGGCCGGCAGTTGCGATTTTCGCGACCACATGCGCGACCTTTTGGC
>JBHICW010000222.1:0-2586 GCA_046759785.1 Alphaproteobacteria bacterium | reverse complement strand
GCGCGGATAAGGCCGGCGAAGTCGTCCTCGATCACGAGCAGGGCCGGCACCACCACGAGCACGAGAACGGTCGTCACCATGAGGCCGAACACGATGGTGAGCGCCATCGGAATGAGGAACTGCGCCTGCAGGCTCGTCTCGAAGAGCAACGGGGTGAGGCCGCCGATCGTCGTCGCCGAGGTGAGGATCACCGCGCGCAATCGATCGCGGGACCCTTCGACGATCGCCTGGTGCAGGGGCTCGCCCCGTTTGAGGCGCCCCTCGATCGCACTCACCAGGATGATCGAGTCGTTCACGACGATCCCCGAAAGGCCCAGAAGCGCGACCATGCTCAGGATCGTGAGGTCGTAGCCCAGGAGAAGGTGGCCGAGGACGGCGCCCACCACGCCCAAGGGGATCACGGCCATCACCACGAGCGGGCGGGTGTAGCTCGCAAAGACCCAGGCGAGGATGATGTAGATCGCAGCGAGCGCGAGCACAGCCCCGTCCTTCATGTCCCCGAATGTCTGGGCCTGCTCCTCGGCCTTGCCCGCGAAACTGACCTCCACGCCGTGGCTCGCAGCGACGTCGTAAAGCCCGTCGCGGAGCAGCGCCGCGAGCACCTCGTCGCTGCTGGTCACCCGCTCGTCGACCTCAGCCGTGACCGCCACCTGGCGCACGCCGTCCTCGCGCTTGATCCGGGCGAAGCCCACCTTCTCGCGCACGTCCACGACCTCGCTGAGCGCTACCTCGGCCCCGTCGGGGCCGCGCAGGTAAAGGTCGCGAAGCGACGCTTCGTGGGCCGCGTCGCGCGGGAACCGGACGCGGACCGCCACCTCCTCGTCACCGCGCGCGAAGCGCTTGGCGATCGCGCCCTCGAAGGCGTGGCGCACCTGACGGCCGACCGATTCGGTCGTGAACCCGAGGGCGCGGCCGCGCGGCGTGAGCTCGAGGATCGCCTCCGCCTTGCCGTACGGGAGGTCGTCCGCCACGTCGCTCACCCCGGGATAGCGGACGAGCAGGCCACGGACCTCGCCCGCCGCCGCCTTCAGCGCGCTCGGTTCGGCTCCGGACAGACGGAGGTCGATCTCCCGGCCCGGCGGACCGCCCTGGGCGGGCACGATGGTCAGGCTTTCCACGCCGGGCGCTTCCCGGACTTGTTCGCGCCAGACTGTGACGAGGTCGTCGGTGCGTATGTCGCGTTCGTCGGCGCCCACAAGCTCCGCCACAACGCCACCCAAGTGGTCCCCTTGCCTCTGCAACATGGGACGATCCACGGTGGTCCCGAGCTTGGCCACCGCGACCTTCACCACGCCGCGCGCGCCATCCGTGAGCCGCTCTTCGGCGGCGTCGAGGGCGCGTTCCAGCTCGTCGAGCATGGCAGCCATCTCGGCCCGGGGCGTGCCCGGCACCATGCGCACGTTCGCGTAGATCCAGTCGGACTCGGGCGTCGGGAAGAAGAAGAAACCGACGCGCCCGCCCGCCACCAGCCCCAGGCTTACGATCAGCGCCGCCGCCGCGCACGCGGTCGTCACGTACCGCCAGTGAATGGCCAGGGCCACGAAGCGCCGGAAGGGGCCGTCCCGGAAGCGCTCGAACGCGGCGTTGAATCGGCGGGTGAGGCGCATTGGCTCTACGGCGTCGCCCGCCAGGGCCCCGCGCAGGTGGCCGGGGAGCACGAGGAAGCATTCGAGGAGGCTCGCCACGATCACCGCGACGACGGCGTAGGGAATGGCGACGATGATCCGTCCGATGAGGTCGGAGATGAAGAAAAGCGGGAGGAAGGCCGCGATCGTCGTGAGCGAGGCGCTGACGACCGGGGCGGCCATCCGCCGCGCCCCGGCCTCCGCGGCTTCGAGAGCCGGCAGTCCGGCACGCCGGCGCGCCTCGGCGTGCTCGCCCACGACGATCGCATCGTCGACGACCACGCCGATCACCATGATGAGCCCGAACAGGGTCACCATGTTCATCGTCTGCCCGCTGACCAGCAAGACGGCCATCGTCGCGAGCATCGCCACGGGAATAGCGGCCGCCACCCAGAAGGCGACCCGGAGGTTGAGGAAGAGGAAGAGGATGGCCACCACCAAGACCAGGCCAAAGAGCCCATTGTCGCGCAACACGCCGATGCGGTCGCGGATGAGATCCGCCGCGATCATGTGCTGCTCGACGCGCAGCTCCGGCGGAAGGGTGGGGAGAAGCTCATTCAGGTAGGCGTCCACCGTGTCCGCAAGGTCGAGGGCGTCGGCGTCAAGCGCCCGCTGAATGTGGAGCTCGACGGCAGGCTCTCCCAGCCGGCGCACCGTTGGCGCCCCATCTTCGAAGGCCTCCCGGACCGTGGCAATGTCGCTCAGGTAGACCTTCTGGCCGGTTTCGAGTGCCCGCACCTCGACGCCGGCGAGCCCTTCGGCCTCCCGAAGCAGGCCCAAGCTCCGGATCTGCTTTTCGGCACCGCCCCGCACATCACCCGAGGGAATGTCCTGGGAGGTGGCCGCAATTCGCGCCGCCACCTCCGCGAGGGTAAGGTCGAGCTGCCGCAGCTTGTCGGGCGGGACCTCGACCCAGATCTCCTCGTCCCGGGCGCCGACGAGGTCCACCTTGTCGATCCCG
>JBHICW010000221.1:0-2588 GCA_046759785.1 Alphaproteobacteria bacterium | reverse complement strand
GGCAAGGAAGCGTACTTGCTCTGCGTCGGCAGACCCAACCGCTCCAACGCCGCATGCCCGCGGGAGCGCAGAAGGTCTATTGCGAGGTCCACCTCTACGATCTGCTGCTGCAACTCCTGCAGCTGGTGTTCGAGGTTGCGGCGGTGGGTTTGTAGGTGGGAGAGGGTTGCCGCCCTGGAATCCTCGACCGACGCTTGGAGATTCTGCTTTGCCAAGCTTGATCCTCCCGTAAGAACCCCCGCTTCCGAGCGGCGGGGGCGCGGTCGGCCGGCCGGGTCACGCGGCGGCAAGCCGGGGGGGTGGCCGCCATCCGGCCCGGAGCCGCCGTCCCCGGGCGCGCGGGGCCGCCAGGGCCGGCCTGCGGAGCCCCAGAAGATGCAAAATGACACAAGAAGCGGGGGGGGCGGCCGCCTCCGCCCCCTCCGCAGCAGCCGCGGCGGCGTTCTCGGCCTTCCGTGCCCTGTCGGCCAGGTGCTTCACCATGCGCTTCACGTTGCAGGCGAGCGCCTTCAGGTATACGGCGAGCCGGACTCGCAAGACCCCCCGAATCCTGAGCCGCCCCAGACCGTGTGCCCGCTTGAGCTCGGAGTTCGTCGCCTCGATCCCGGCGCGCATGGCGTAGCGTTTCTTGAACTCCTTCGTGCGCTCATACCTCCTGCGTTTAGCCAGCACCGCCGCGTGGACGGTGGTTCGGAGCACGCGTCGCCCGTCGCGGAGCGGCTTCGCGGGACACGAGTCCCGATGCGGACAGGCCTCGCAGCCCTCGCCGTCGAAGACAGCGCGCACCTTCCCGGTCTCCGGGTCGCGCTCCTCCGAGACCGCCTCGCACCCGGCGGGGCAGCGCGCGACACGCTCGCCCTTCGGGTCGATGTCAAAGTCGGCCTTCGTGACCGCGCCCTTTCCCTTCTCCACCGGCGCCTCCTCCACCTTCGGCCCCGGCACCGGGGCCACGAGCTCGGTGCCTCTCTTCCCGCACTCGATCACGTTCTCGGTGGAACCGTAGTTGGTATCGGCCAGGAACTCCTTCGGCCCGATCTCGCGGCGTGCGAGCTCGTCCACGACGGGCACCGTCGCCGACTCGTCCGAATCACACGAGCGGGTCACCTCCGCGTACGTGATCATCTCGGGCTTGTCTTCATTGCCGCAGGTCTCGGCGATCTGGACCTCCTGGCCCTTGCCCTTCTTCCCCGAGTATGTCAGGGACGGATCATGTGGCGTCTGGAGCGAGTCCGACCGGACCTTCTTCGCCTCCTTCACGACGACGGGCGCCGGGACGTCTTCGGCGTCGGCGTCGCCCTCGGCCGCGGCCCGAGGCCCGTTGACCACTTCGCACTGCTCTTCAAGAAGCCGCGCCAGGAGCGCGTACGACGCGAGCCCCGTCACCGCCTCGTCGCCGCGGAAGCGGCCCACGAGCCTCCATACGTCCCTGGCACAAACCGAAAGCCGGCGACGCCCCTCCGACGAGCGCGCGTCGTCGTACGACGATCTCTCGCCATCGTCCTTGAGATACCTCCGGCGAAGACCGTCGGGCACCCCGTCGAACTTCTTCTTCGACTTCTTCTTGAGCTCCTTGAGAAACTTCCGCGCCGTCTCGCAGAAGAGCCCGAGCCTCGTCAGGACCGCCACGTTCGAGATGATGTGAGTCGAGTCGAGGCGCTGGCGCTCGGTCGAGACGCCGAGCGCCCCGATGATCCTCGCCGTCGTGTCCTCGAAGAGGAGGCCGCCCTTCTCGCTCCGCATGAGCTTCGCCCTGAAGTTGTGCAGCGTCTTCTGGCAGGTGTGGGCCTCGGAGGGCTCGAGATCGAGCGCCACGTGCCACGCCAGGTTGAAGTCCAGGTTGAACAGCGCCTCGGCGTCTGTGAGGTCGTTCATCTCCTTGAGAAGAAGCACGCCGATCACAGTCTGGACGGGCTTGTTCGGCCGGCCGTTCCACTCGTGGTAGAGTTCGCGGAAGGCCTCCTCGTCGATCAGGGGCAGGGCCGAGCGGCGGAACTCGCCCGGCCAGTCCTTCTCGAGGCGCCGGCGCTTCTCGTCGGGGAGGAAGTGCGAGGTCGCCAGAAGGCTCGTCTGGGGGTCGCGCTTCTTGTACATGGGGTCGGCCTCCTTCAGGCGCCCCCCACGCCGCGCGCCTTATACCTCACCCGGTTCTCCAATGCAAGGGGTTTTTACGAACGAATCATGCTTACGAAGAAGGGCACCTTCGCCAGGAGAGTGGAGGTGCATGAGTGGCCCCTGAAAGTAGGGATCACCAGGACGAAGGAGTTCGAGAAGAAAGGGCTTTGCACGCACGCCGTGAACGTCGGGCTCAGATGCGGCAACCTGTGCCTGTACTGCTCGACGCCGGCGACACCCGTGGGCTGCCACGAGGCGTTCAAGGCGCTGGGGCTCCCACGGTACGGAATGAACTACAGCATCATCGACCCGAACACCGTCGGACGCCTGGCACAGGGCCGGAACGGTCTCAAGAGCACGGACGTCGTCCAGCTCTGCACCACGGTCGATGCCTGGGCCACGGAAGCCCGCCGGCACAGGTTGGGCCGCAGGTGCTTGAGGCACCTTCTGAAGAACACCTCCGCGCAGGTGCGGGT
>JBHICW010000220.1:0-2617 GCA_046759785.1 Alphaproteobacteria bacterium | reverse complement strand
CGAGCGCCGGACGGGCCGCCGCGCCCAAGGCGGTGCGGGCGTAGTAGGTGTCGGGGTAGTCGGCGATCATCGGCCGTCCACGGCGGGCTCCAGTCGTCCCCGGCCGCAAGAGCCGGGCCCGGACGCCGGCCCTCGCCTCTTAAGCGTCAGGGACGAACCGTGCCCGCGAGGCTCCATCACGACCCGGGCGCGGCGGCGGGCACGAAACGGCGAACGACCCGCTCCATGGAGAGACCCTGGACGACGATCGAAAAGATCACCACGCCGTAGCAGACGGTGAGGATCACCTCCTTGGACGGCGAGGCGGGGAGAGAGAGGGCGAGCGCGACCGAGATGCCGCCTCTGAGCCCGCCCCAAGTGAGAACCGGGATCGCCCCGCGGGTGAAGGTCCGCTTGAGGCGGAGCAGGGTGAGCGGCACCGCCACCGCCGCGAGGCGGGCCAAGAGGACCACCGGCACGGCGACGAGCGCGGCGAGCACGAAGCTCGGGCGGGCGCTCACGGCCAGGACCTCGAACCCGATCAAAAGGAACAGGGCGGAGTTCAGGATCTCGTCGGTCAAGGTCCAGAACTTCTCGAGGTGGTCACGCGTCGTTGCGCTCATCGCTAAGCTGGCGCCGTGGTTGCCGATCAAGAGCCCCGCGACCACCATCGCGATCGGCCCGGAGACGTGCAAGCGGTGGGCCACGCCGTAGGTGACGGTGACGAGCGCGAGGGTGATGAGAACCTCCAGATTGTGCTCGTCGATCGCCCGCATGGCGAGGAAGGCGAGGTACCCCGCCGCGAAGCCCAGGGCCGCCCCGCCGACGGCCTCGGCGAGGAACAGGGCCACCGCCTCGCCCGGGCCGATCGGCACCCCGCCGCGTCCAACCGCGACGGCGGCGACGATCGTGAACACGACGACCCCGATCCCGTCGTTGAACAGGCTTTCCCCGGCGATCTTGGCCTGCAGGCTCCTGGGCACCTTGACGTGCTTGAGGATGCCCAGCACGGCCACCGGATCGGTCGGCGAGATCAGCGCCCCGAACACGAGGCAATAGACGAAGGGCACGGAGAGGTCCAGAACCCGGAAGACCAGCCACATCCCGCCGCCGACGAGGAAGGTCGACATCACCACCCCGAAGGTCGCCATCGCCGAGATCGCCCACTTACGACGGGCGAGGTCGGTGACGTCCACGTGGAGCGCCCCGGCGAACAGGAGGAAGCTCAACAACCCCTTCATCAGGGTCTCGGTGAAATCGATCCGGGCCAGCGCCGCGCGCACCGCGTCCCCGAGGCCCCAGCCGGGCACGGCGAGGTCCAGAGCCAGCGCGCCGAGGGATGCCATGAGCGCGATGACGACGAGCCCGATCGTGTGCGGCAGACGCAGGAGCTTGTGATTGAGGTAGCCGAACAGCGCCGCCAGCCCGAGGAGGACGGCGACGAGATCGAACATGGCTTCCATGGCTTGATCCCGGACGCGGGCGGACTCCCGCGATCACCTACCCCAATCGGCGCCGCCCGTAAAGCGGGAGCCGGAGCCTGAGGCCGGCCCTAGGGCGGCCCGCCGCGCCTTGAGGCGCGTCGCGGCGATCGCGCTCGCACGCCGGGGAAGGCCGTTGCGCAGCGCTCTCAATCACCTCCGCGGCGACCTAACCAGGCTCGACGGCCGCCTCACCGGCGGCGAAGTTGACCTCAACCTTGATGCCGTCGGGATCCTCGACGAAGACCTGACTGAGCCCCAGGTCCGGCACCGTCCGCACCGTATAACGAACGCCCGCCTCGCGTAGCCGGCCGACGAAGGCGGCGAGGTCGGTGGCGTGGAAGGCGACGTGGTCGAGCGGTCCGGTGCCGTCGCCCGCCTTGGACCCGCCGGCCACCAGATGGACAATCGCCCGCTCCTCTGAGTAGAGCCAGGCGCCGGCGACGTCGAACGGCGGTCGCGCCCCCTCGTGCAAGCCGAGTACCTTCACGTAGAAGTCGCGCGCGGCGTCGAGGTCCGCGGTGACGATCGTGTAATGGTCGAGCGAGTGAATGGGCATGGAACCTTCCCGCCTTATCAAGGCTTAATCCAGGACACGCTCCCGAACGACGCCCCGATTTTCCTCTCCCTTTTCGCCACTGGTGCCAGGGAGGCTGGCGTCAGAACCCGCAGGAGCTATGGAGCCGCCTCCACCGTGACCGGGTCGCCGTCGTTCACCGCCTTAAGGGCCTTCACGTCGCCAAGGACCCGGCCCCAGATGTTCGTCTTCGCCGCCAGACGAATCTCGTGACCGCGCGAGATCGGCGTGCGCCCGAAACCGATGGCGATCGACTCGCCTTCGACCCAGAAGGCGAGCTCCCCGGCCTCGACCACCTCCTTCGCGTCGGCCTCCCGCTCGACGTGGACGGGGGTGGCGAAGTAGACCTCCTCGCCCCAGGTGCGCGCCACCGATTCGAAAGGAAGGCTGCGGTCGATCGCGTCCGCCGTCGGCGTCGCCAACAGCTCGGCCTCCAGTCGCACGGACCCGATGGTCATGACGATCTTGCGCATGGCACCCCCCTCGCGTTGCCATGCTGGAAGGACGGCGGCGCCGTTGTCAAGCAACGGCCGACCCGCGCGCCGCCGCCGGCCGCTTCCCGGCTTGAAGCACATCGCGC
>JBHICW010000219.1:0-2622 GCA_046759785.1 Alphaproteobacteria bacterium | reverse complement strand
TGGAGACCGAGCTCATGCTCGCGGACCTCGAGAGCCTCGAGCGCCGCCTCGAGGGAGTCGCGAAACGAGCGCGAGGCGGCGACGAGAAAGCCAGGGCCGAACGGGCGCTCATCGAACGCGCGCTCGGCGCGCTCAAGGAGGCTCGCCCGGCGCGGACGGCCGCGACCGCCCCCGGGGAGGCTGAGGCGTTTGAACTCTTGCAGCTCCTCACCACCAAGCCCGTGCTCTACGTGTGCAACGTCGACGAGGCGGCGATCGAGGGCCACGCGCTCACCCGCGAGGTGGCCGCCAAAGCGGACGCCGAAGGCGCGGCCTCGGTGGTGATCTCGGCGGCGCTCGAGGCGGAGGTCGCGGAAATCGAGGACGCGGACGAAAGGACGGCGTTCCTTGCCGAACTCGGTGTGAAGGAGACAGGCCTCGCTCGGGTCGTCCGCGCGGGCTACGGCCTCCTTGGGCTCATCTCCTTCTTCACGGCCAACGCGAACGAGGCCCACGCCTGGACGATCCGGCGGGGAACGCCGGCGGCTCGGGCGGCCGGCACCGTCCATTCCGACTTCGAGCGCGGCTTCATCTCGGCCGAGACCGTCACCTATGATGATTACGTGGCTTGCGGCGGCGAGCAGGGGGCGAAGGAGGCGGGCAGGATGCGCCTCGAAGGCCGCGACCACGTCGCCCAGGACGGGGACGTGATCCGCTTCCGGTTCAACGTCTGAGGGCGGCGAGGGGAGCCGACCCATGGGGAGCTGGATCGAACTCGAGGCGGACGACGGACACAAGCTCGACGCCTATCGGGCGCGCCCTCACGCTCCGGTGAGGGGCGGACTCGTCGTGGTCCAGGAGGTGTTCGGCGTCAACGACCACATCCGCCGGGTCTGCGACGGCTTCGCGGCCGACGGCTACGACGTCGCGGCGCCCGCCCTGTTCGACCGCATCGAGAAGAAGGTCGAACTGGGCTACGGCGCCGACGAGCTCGCCGCAGGGCGCGGCTACCGCACCCGGCTCGCGTGGGATGACGTCGTCCGCGACGTCAAGGCCGCGACCCGGGCGGTGACCGAAACCGGGCGGGTCGGCGTCGTCGGCTACTGCTGGGGCGGGTCCGTCGCTTGGCTGGCGGCCACCCGGCTCGACGTCGCCTGCGCCGTCGGCTACTACGGCGGCCAGATCATCCAGTTCAAGGACGAGAAGCCCCGCTGTCCGGTGATGCTCCACTTCGGCGAAAAGGACTCGCTCATCCCGGCCGCGGACGTGGCCGCGATCCGCGCGGCCCAGCCGGAGGTCACGGTGCACCTTTACCCGGCGGGGCACGGCTTCAACTGCGACCGGCGAAAGGACTTCGACCCGGCGAGTGCGGACGCCGGGCGCCGGCGCACCCTCGCCTTCTTCGCCGAACACCTGGGCTAGGTTCGCGTCTCACCGTAGGGATCGGTCCCGGCGGGCGCGCGCGCACCGCTCCTGGTGGGCAGATCCTTGCTAATTAACCCCCCCGGTCAGAACCGCCCTTCGTCAACTCCAGCAGGACTCCGTGGGCCTCTGCCGGGTCGATGAGCACGCCGCCGGTGCGACCGCCATGGAAAGGCACGCCCCGATCGGCGAGGCAGCGGGCGGTCGCGGCCACGTCCTCGACGCTCACCGTCAGCCCGGCGAGGTACGGCTCGTCGGCTTCCGCCTCGGCTTCGGGATAGAGGCGCGCGAGCGGGCCGCGGCGCGGAGACCCGCTCTCAACCGCCCTCGAACTCGCACAGGGCAGAGACCTTGTGGCCGAGCCCTTCGAGCCGCCTGCGCCCGCCGAGGTCCGGCAGCTCGATGACGAAGCTGCAGCCGACCACCCGGCCGCCGGCCTTCTCGATGAGGTGGATCGTCGCCTCCGCCGTGCCGCCGGTGGCCAGAAGATCGTCGACGAGCAAGACTTCATCCCCTCGGTCGATGGCGTCGGTGTGGATCTCGACCCGGTCGGTGCCGTACTCGAGCTCGTAGTCCTGGCCGATCGTCTCCCACGGGAGCTTGCCTTTCTTGCGCACCGGGATAAAGCCAACGCTGAGCTGGTGGGCGACGGCGCCGCCGATGATAAAGCCCCTGGCCTCGATGCCGGCGACCTTGCTGATGCGCCGGCCGGCGTAAGGCTGCACCAGCTCGTCCACCGTCTTCCGAAACCCCTGCGCATCCTGAAGAAGGGTCGTGATGTCACGGAACATGACCCCCGGGCGCGGGTAGTTGGGGATTGTCCGGACGCGCGACTTGATGGTCATGGGTTCCCGGCCTCGGCGTCTTAGGCCCCGAGGACGCGCCCGGCGACCGCGTCGAGCTTTCTCACCATCTCGGGGTCCCGGGCCTCGGGCGCGGTGATGAGCGCGGCATCAAGCACCGTGTGGCATCCTTGCGCGCACGGCCCGTCCCGGCGGCTTAACCCGGGAGCCATACGCCGGATCAGACGTCCCGCCTTCTCGGCGTTGTCCTGGATCACCTTCACGATCGTCTCCACCGTCACGTCCTCGTGACCAGCGTGCCAGCAGTCGTAGTCGGTCACCATGGCCACCGTCGCGTAGCACATCTCGGCCTCGCGGGCGAGTTTCGCCTCGGGCATGTTCGTCATCCCGACGACGTCGCAGCCCCACGCCCGGTAGA
>JBHICW010000218.1:0-2646 GCA_046759785.1 Alphaproteobacteria bacterium | reverse complement strand
TGTCTGATCGGCAGCGCGGGCCACATGCTGTCCGGCGTCTTTCACGAGGCGCGGCTGTTCCACGCCTATGTCCGAGAAAGCCAGAACGCGGTGGAGATCAAAGGCGACCATCCACTCACTGAGAACTACTCGGTCTTCAACCCCGAGGTGCTCACCCGGTGGGACGGCACGGGTCTGCTCGCCGAGAAACGGACCACCTTCATCGACAAGCTATTGTCGCGCGACGCCATCGTCTTCGTGGGCCAAGCGGGCTCGCACTGCGTGAAGTCGTCGATCGACGACTTTCTGGGCGAAATCCGGGCGCGGGACGAACGGCTGGCGGAGAAGTGTTACGTTGTCACCGACTGTATGTCGGCGGTGGCCGTGCCCGATGGCCAGGGCGGCTTCATCGCCGACTTTACCCCGCAAATGGAGGGGGCGTTTGACCGGTACGCCGAGGCGGGGATGCACCTCGTCGAGTCCACGACCGAGATGCGCGATTGGCCGGGAATGCGATTCTGATCCTCCACCGCGCCGCGGTCGCGGCGCGCCTGACAACGGGGAGATGCGCCCATGAAGAGCCGATGGCGTGAGGCGGACGCGGAGGCGTGCGTCGCCCGCTATGCGGAGCAGCGTGTCGACCGCGACCTGGCGCTCAGGGTCTACACCACCCGGCTTCTCGGTCGCGACCCGGCGCTCGTGCTCCACGGCGGCGGCAACACCTCCGTGAAGACCATCGTGACCGACGCGCTGGGCGAGGGCGTGCCGGTCATTTGCGTTAAGGGGAGCGGCTGGGACATGGCGAACATCGAGCCTGAAGGCCTTCCCGCCGTCCGGCTGGAGCCCTTGCGCCGGCTTCAGGCTCTCAAGGCCTTGAGCGACGAAGAGATGGTGAACCTTCAGCGCTGCAACCTCTTGGACGGCGGGGCACCCAACCCGTCCGTCGAGACCCTGCTTCACGCGTTCCTGCCCGGCACGTACGTCGACCATACGCACGCCAACGCCGTGCTCGCCGTGACGGACCAGGCGGACGGCGGCGGGCGCGCAGCCGAGCTCTATCGAGATACCATGGCGGTGGTGCCCTACATCATGCCGGGGTTCGCCCTCGCCAAGACGGCGGCGGAGGTCTTCCAGGCCAACCCGAACGTCGAGGGACTCATCCTCCTCAAGCACGGGATCTTTACGCTCGGCGAGACCGCCCGCGAGGCCTACGAGCGCATGATCGCGAAGGTGAGCGAGGCGCAGGCCTACCTCCGTCGTGGACGGCGCAGCGTGTTCGCCGCCGCCCCACTGCCCAAGCGGATCGCGGCTGTGGCCGAAGTGGCTCCCATCCTCCGTGGCCTCACCAGCCTGGTGGTCGACGAGACGGAAGGCACCTATCGGCGTTTGGTCCTCGCGTTCCGCAGCAACAAGGCGGCGCTCGACTATGTGAACGGGGCGGAGCTCCGCCGTTACGCCAACGCCGGCGTGGCGACTCCCGACCACGCGATTCGCACGAAGGACTGGCCCTTGATCGTTCCCGCCCCCGCGGCGGGTGAGCTCGAGGCCTTCCGGCGGGAGGCGAAGGCGGCGGTCGAGGCCTATATGGCCCGTTACCGAGCCTACTTCGGGCGCAACAACAATCGGCACGGCGGCGCCAAGAAGCCGCTCGACCCGATGCCGCGGGTGATCTTGGTCCCTGGTCTCGGGCTGTTCGGGCTCGGCGCGTCGGCGAAGGAGGCCCGGATCGCGGCCGACATCGCCGAGGCGACGGTCGCGGTCGTCACCGGTTCGGAAGCGGTGGGGCGGTTCGAGTCGATCTCCGAGGAGGAGATGTTCGACGTGGAGTACTGGTCGCTCGAACAGGCCAAGCTCGGCCGCCAGGCCGAGAAGCCCCTGGCCCGCCAGGTGGTGGTGGTGACCGGCGGGGCGCGGGGGATCGGCGCCGCGACGGTCGCCGCCTTCGCGGCCGAGGGCGCCGAGGTCGCCTTACTCGACCGGGACGAGGAGGGCGCCCGGCGGACGGCGGCAACCATCGGCGGAGCCACCCTGGCGGTCGGCTGCGACGTCACCGAGAGAGACGCGGTCAAGGCCGCCTTCGACCGGGTCTGCGCCGCCTTCGGCGGCGTCGACATCGTGGTCTCCAACGCCGGGGCGCCCTTCGACGGAAAGATCGGCGAGGTGCCGGACTCGGTCCTGCGCGAGAGCTTCGAGCTCAATTTCTTCGCCCACCAGACCGTGGCTCGAAACGCGGTCCGTATCATGCGGGCGCAGGGGCTGGGCGGCGTGCTCTTGTTCAACGCCTCGAAGCAGGCCGTGAACCCGGGGCTCGACTTCGGCCCCTACGGGCTGGCGAAGGCCGCGACCCTGTTCCTGTCGCGCCAGTACGCGCTCGACCACGGGGCCGAGGGCATTCGCTCCAACGCGGTCAACGCCGACCGGGTGGCGACGGGAATGTTCTCGGGCGACCTCCTCGAACGGCGGGCCAAGGCGCGCGGGATGACCGTCTCGGAGTACCTCACCACAGGCAACCTCTTGAGGCGTGAGGTAAAGGCGGACGACGTCGCCCGCGCCTTCGTCCACCTCGCGCTGGCGCCCAAGACGACCGCCGCGGTGGTCACGGTCGACGGCGGCAACATCGCCGCGGCGCTGCGCTAATGCTATGAATCACGAGTTCGCGCCACGGGC
>JBHICW010000217.1:0-2664 GCA_046759785.1 Alphaproteobacteria bacterium | reverse complement strand
AGCCCGACGGCGGCTCGAGACGTCCTACCAGGGAATCTGGGTCCCGTCGTAATTGAGGAACTTCCCCGAGTCGGCCGGATCCAGGCGGTCGATCACCGCGCGCAGCCCGGCGATGCTCTCGGAAGGCTTGAGCGGCGCATTCGGACCCCCCATGTCTGTCGCCACCCATCCGGGGTGGAGCGCCACCGCGATGACCCCGCGCGCCCGAAGATCGTGCGCCAGGCTGCGGACGACCGCGTTGAGCGCGGCCTTGCTGGAGCGATAGATGTAGTTGCCGCCGCTCGTGTTGTCGGCGATGCTCCCCATACGGCTTGACAGACAGGCGATGACCCTGCGGTCGCTCCGCGCCACCGGCTCGACGAAGGCCTCGGCTATCTTCATCGGGGCAATCGTGTTGACGCGGAGGGTCGCCACCCAGCTGTCGTCGTTCACCTCGCCGAAGCCGCGACCGTCGTTGCCAGAGACGCCCGCGTTGTTCAGCAGCACGTCGACGGCCTCGTCACCGAGTGCCCCCGCCAGCGTCTCGATGTGGACGCGGTCCCCCACGTCCAGGCGGTGGAGCGTCACCCGCCCCCGCGAGCGGCCGGCGAGCGCTTCAAGCCGATCCGCCTTGTCGGGAGCGCGGCAGGCCGCCCAGACCCGCCACCCGGAGCCGGCGTACTGCCTCGCGAACTCAAGGCCCAGCCCTCGATTCGCCCCGGTGATGAGAACGTTCGGTATGCTTTCCTCCGTTGCGGCACAGCCGGCCGTCGCCGCAGCATAGCCCGCGCTCGCGAGCGAATCAAAGACCGACCCGCCGGGCGGGCCGCGGTCCGGCAGCAAGGGGTCAGAGCAGGCGGCGGTAGCGCGGGTCGATGAGATCGCGAAGCCCGTCACCCAGCAGGTTGAGCCCGAGCACCGCGACCATGATCGCGAGACCGGGATAGATGGCCAGTCCCGGCGCCAGGTGCATGAAGGTCTGCGCGTCGTTGAGCATCCGACCCCAGCTCGGGTTCGGGGGCTGGGTACCCAACCCCAGGTAACTCAGGCCCGCTTCGGCCAGGATCGCGAGGCCGAACTGGATGGTCGCCTGGACGATCACCACCCCGGCGATGTTGGGCAGCACGTGGTCCACGGTGATTCTCAACGGCGTCTTGCCCACGGCCTGGGCGGCGGTCACGAAGTCGCGGCTCCAGATCTGCCTCGCCGCCCCGCGGCTGACGCGGGCGAAGACCGGAATGTTGAAGATCCCGATGGCTAGGATCGCGTTCACCACCCCCGGTCCTAAGAGCGCCGTGAGCAAGATCGCCGACAGCACCGCGGGAAAGGCGAAGGTGAAGTCGCAAAGGCGCATCAGCGCCTCGTCCAGCCAACCGCCCCGGGCCGCGGCCAGCCCGCCCAGAAGGACGCCTCCGGTGAGGCCGAGGCCCACCGCCACCACGCCCACGACCACCGAGTTCCGCGCCCCCACCATCAGCATGGTAAGCACGTCGCGGCCGAAGTGGTCGGTGCCCAGCCAGTGCCCCGGCGACGGCCGTTGCAGCTTCATGGCCACCTCGAGTTCCGTCACCGCGTAGGGCGTCCACACGAGCGACACGAACGCGGTGAGCAGGAGCAGCGCCGCGAGGCCTCCCCCGATCGCCAGGCTGCGATGCCTGAGCCACAAGGCGTCAGCGGCGGGCTTCACCGCTTCAGCTCGATGCGAGGGTCGATGGCGCTGTAGCACAGGTCGACAAGAAAGTTCACCACCACCACCAGGCCCGACAGCAGGACCACGATGTTCTTGACGACGATGAGGTCCCGCTGGGCGATCGCCTGGACGACCAGCCGTCCCAGCCCGGGGAGGTAGAACACGTTTTCCACGATCACCGCGCCGGCCACGAGGAAGGACGCCTGCAACCCCATGATCGTGACGACCGGGATCATGGCGTTGCGGAGCACATGGCGCCAAAGCACGCGCCGCCGGCTCACCCCCTTCGCCTGCGCGGTACGCACGAAGTCCTCGCGCATGACCTCGAGGACGGCGGCGCGGGTGACCCGGGCGAGGATCGCCGCCTGGGCGACGGCCAACGCTAGCGCGGGCAGAAGGAGGGCCCTCAGCGCCGGCCAGGCCCCTTCCCGCCAGCCGGGAAAGCCGCCCGCGGGAAACCAGCCGAGCCACACCGCGAAGACCAAGATCAAGAGGATCGCCAGCCAGAAGTTGGGCACCGCGATCCCGAGCTGGCTGAAGGCCATCACGCCCCAGTCGCCCAGGCGGTTATGGTGGGCCGCGGCGAAGAGCCCCAGAGGCAGCGCGACCAGGACGGTAAGCGCCAACGCCAAGGCCGCGAGGGGCAGGGTCACGGTGAGCCGCTCCGCCACGAGCTCGGCCACCGGCACGCTGTAGGTGTAGCTGAGCCCGAGATCCCCACGGACCAGCCCGGCCACCCAGGCGAGGTAGCGAAGGTGGGCGGGCCGGTCGAGCCCGAGCTGGCTCCTGAGCGCCGCCAGCGTGTCAGGTTGGGCCTCGAGGCCCAACATCACGAGCGCCGGGTCGCCGGGCAGGACCTCGAGAACGACGAAGACGACCAGTGACGCGGCGAGCAGGGCGGCCATGAGCGCCACCACCCGGCGCGCGAGGAAAGTGCTCATGACGGAGCGGTGAGCCGGTCGCCGTAGAGCGCGCGGTAGCTGGGCACGCCGCCC
>JBHICW010000216.1:0-2715 GCA_046759785.1 Alphaproteobacteria bacterium | reverse complement strand
ATTCCGAGGCACTTATCTAGCGAGCGAGTCGCCCGGCTTGAGCTTCAATTAAACCAACCCGTCTGCTTCGCCTCTTCTCCGCCGCTGAGTTCATAAGGAGGACGCAGCCGAGCGCCGCCATCACTGGCGACCCCACACGATGCTGCTCAGTTCATAACGCGCCGCGTTAGCCCCCGTCTTTCATCCTGGATTTCGACCTTTCAGCCCCGGGTTTCGAGCCTTCGGACGATTTTGCGCTTCCCACCTCGGCACTAACCGCCGTAGAAGACCTTCTCACCGAGGTCCTTCAGCCACAGCGTGGCGTCGTCGGCGCGGCCCTCAGGCGGCTTGGTGAGCCCGACCTCGATCACTGTGCCGACGAAGATGGAGTGATCACCCTTCTCGACCGTCGCCGCGAGCGTGCACTCTATGAACGCGGGCAGGTTCGTCAGGATGGGAGCTCCCGTCGTGCCCGGACGGAACGGTTCGCCGGAGATGGTCTGGCCTTGCCGCTCGGCGGGCTTGAAGAACGTGAAGGCCAGGGTCTGCTGCCCTTTACCGAGGACGTTCAAGGCAAAGGCCTTCGTGTCCTTGATGAGGGCGTGCACGTGGGAGTCGGCCTTGACCCCGACCGCGACCAGGGGCGGCTCGAACGAAGCCTGGGTCACCCAGTTGACGGTGGCCGCCGCCACCCGGCCGTCCGGGTGCCCTGCTGTCAGCACGTAGAGACCGTAGGGGATCATGCGGAGCGTGGTCTTCCTGGTGTTGGCGTCCATCGGGTCCTCCTCCCGGCCCGAGCCGAGGCGCTCTTCCCGGTCGTGGAGGGCGGCGACCACCGCCGCCCCAGGCGTGCAGGGTACCGCGGAACGCCGACCCCGGTCCAGAGAGGGCGACGGCCTCCCAGCCTGGGCCCGCGGACCGGTTTGCGGACCTAGAGCCGTTCCGCGTACCATTGGCTAGGAGACGGGGCTCTCGCCCGCGACCGGGCGAGGTTCAAGGACACCTGACCCCGAGGAGGAGCCCATGCCGGTGACAGAGCTCAATCACTACTTCGTCCGGGCGAACGACCTCGAGAAGACAAAGGACTTCTACTGTGACGTGCTCGGCTTTTCGGTCATGCCGCGCCCGTCTTTCCCCTTTCCGGGCTACTGGCTCGGCGTGAACGGCAAGATCCAGGTGCACATGGGGCAGGCTGGTGTTCCCAATGCCGAGCGGTATTACCTCGGCACCCCGAAGAAGGCCGCCGCCGACCACGCGGGCGTCATCGATCACATCGCCTTCCTGGCCACTGAGCCAGGCGGCTTCATCCGGCGCTTCAAAGAGCGCGGGATCGAGTTCCAGCCGCGGTCGTTCCCGGAGTTCGACCTCTACCAGATCTTCCTCAAGGACCCGAACGGGCTCACCATCGAGCTCAACTTCTTCGGGCTCAAGGATGTCAAGGACTGGGGAGGCGAGGACTACTCGACGATGGCCCAAGTCGCCGGAACACGGCCATGAGCGGGTCGGGCGGCGGCGCGTGCGGCTTCGCGGAGGTGAGCTACGAGGAGGCGATGCGACGGGCGTGCGCCCTGGTGCCGGTCCTACGCGAGCGGGCCGACCGGGGCGAAGCGCTCCGGGAGATGCCGAAGGAGACGATCGACGATCTCCATTGCACCGGGCTCCTTCGGTTCCACCAGCCCCGGCGATGGGGCGGCATGGAGCTCGAGTTCGTATCCGTGTTCGACATCCCCGCCGAGATCGGTCGCGGCTGCGCCTCAACGGCCTGGAACGTGGTGAACCTCGCCGTCCACCACTGGATGCTCGCGCTCTACGACGAGCGGGCGCAGGAAGAGGTGTGGAGCAAGAACCCCGATGCCCTGATCGCGTCGGGCATCGCCTACCCCCAGGGCCGCGGGCGCCGGGTCGACGGCGGCTTCGTCATCACCGGCCTCTGGAATTTCTCGAGCGGCGTCGATGCGGCGGAGTGGAGCATGCTGGCGGTCACCGTCCGCGACGGCGATCGCGTCGTCGATCACCGTATGTGCCTCGTGCCGAGGAGCGACTACGAGATCGTCGACGACTGGCACGTGCTCGGCATGCGGAGCACCGGGTCCAAGTCAGTGCGCGCCACGGACCTCTTCGTCCCGGAGCATCGGGCGCTGTGCATGTACTTGGCCCGCGGCGGCTCCGAGTTTCCGGGCGCGAAGGTCAACCCGAATCCGCTGTACCGCGTGCCCGTCTCGGCGCTCGGCTCGCACTGCCTCGCGGCGGCGGGCGTCGGCAACGCCCAGGCCGCGCTCGAGCTGACGGTCGAGGCCATCCGGGAGCGGAGCACGAGCTACACGGCCATGCGCATGCGGGATTTCCAGGCGGTGCAGCTCCGCGTCGGCCGCGCCGGGGCAGAGGTCGACGCGGCGCGCCTCGTCATCAGGGCGGACTGCCTCGAGGCCCAGCGGATCGCCGAGGAGAACCGTGCGCCCACGGTCGAGGAGAAGCTCCGCTTCAAGCGCAACGTGGCCTACGCGATCGAGCTCTGCACCGCGGCGGTGGACACGCTCCACACCCTGGCCGGCGCCAACGGCGTCTACGACCGGTATCCCATCCAGCGGCTCTTCCGGGACCAGCACACGCTCGCGGGCCATATCGGCTTCAGCTGGGATGCGCAGGGCGCGCCCTGGGGACTGGTCGTCCTCGGCGGTGAGTTCTCGAGTCCGACGCTGTGAGATCGTCTGGCTGATCCAGAACCACTTCACGCGC
>JBHICW010000215.1:0-2790 GCA_046759785.1 Alphaproteobacteria bacterium | reverse complement strand
GCCATCGCCCTCGCCCAGCTCAATCCCACCGTCGGCGACGTCGACGGCAACGTCGCCACGGTGCTCAAGGCGCGCGAGAAGGCCGCCCTAGGCCGCGCGGACCTCGTCGTCTATACCGAGCTGGTTCTCAGCGGTTATCCGCCCGAGGACCTGGTTCTCCGGCCCGCCTTCCAGGACCAGGTGGAAGCCGCGCTGAAGGAACTCGCCAGCCGGACCGGTGACGGGGGGCCTGCGGTTCTCCTCGGCGCGCCCCGCCGCGAGGACGGGAAGCTCTACAACGCCGCCTACCTCCTCGCCGACGGCGAGATCGCCGCGGTCCGCCTCAAGCACGACCTGCCCAACTACGGGGTCTTCGACGAGAAGCGGGTCTTCTCGGCAGGCCCGATGCCCGGCCCCATCGCGTTCCGCGACATCCGACTCGGGGTCATGGTCTGCGAGGACATGTGGGAACCCGACGTCACCGAATGCCTGGAGGAGTCGGGGGCCGAGATGCTGATCGTGCCGAACGGCTCGCCGTTCGAGGTGGACAAGCCCGACCTGAGGCTCAACCTGGGTGTGGCCCGGGTCACGGAGTCCGGGCTGCCGCTCATTTACGTCAACCAGGTCGGCGGCCAGGACGAGTTGGTCTTCGACGGGGCGTCCTTCGTGCTCGACGCCGGGCGCAACCTTCGTGCCCAGGCGCCGTCCTGGGAAGAGGACGTCCTGCTCACCCGCTGGGAGCTCCAGGGCGACAGGCGCTGGGCCTGCACGGACGGCTCGATCGCCAAGCCGGAGGAGGGGCTGGAGGCGATCTATCTAGCGGTGACGACGGGCCTCAGGGACTACGTCGGGAAGAACGGCTTCCCCGGCGTCTTGATCGGCCTCTCGGGCGGGATCGATTCGGCCCTCTCGGCGGCGGTGGCGGTGGACGCGCTCGGCGCCGACCGGGTCCGGTGCGTGATGATGCCGTCCCGTTACACCTCCGAGGCCTCGCTGGAGGACGCCGAGACCTGCGCGAGGCTCCTCGGCGCGCGCCTCGAGCGCATTGGCATCGAGGCCGCCGTCGAAGGCTTCTCCGACATGCTGGCCGAGCCCTTCGGCGGGCGCGAGGCGGACGTGACGGAGGAGAACATCCAGGCGCGCTGCCGCGGGCTCCTCCTCATGGCCTTGAGCAACAAGTTCGGCGACATGGTGTTGAGCACCGGAAACAAATCGGAGATGTCGGTCGGCTACGCCACCCTCTACGGCGACATGTGCGGCGGCTTTTCGGTGCTCAAGGACATTTACAAGACGACCGTCTTCGCGCTTGCCTCGTGGCGCAACCAGCACGTGCCCAAGGGCGCGCTGGGGCCTCCGGGTCGGGTCATTCCGGAGGCGATCCTGACGAAGTCTCCTTCCGCCGAGCTTAGGCCCAACCAGACGGACCAGGACAGCCTGCCGCCCTACGAGGTCCTCGACGACATTCTTCATGGGTTGGTCGAGGGGGAGCAGAGCGCCGACGAGATCCTCGCCCGCGGCCACGACCGGGAGGTGGTGGAGAAGGTGCTCAGGCTTTTGCTTCGCGCCGAGTACAAGCGGCGGCAGGCGCCGCCAGGCGTCAAGATCACCACCCGGTCCTTCGGGCGCGACCGCCGCTACCCGATCACCAACACGTTCCGGCTGTAAGGGTGACCGTTACCGTCCGCTTTGTACCTGGCCCCACCGGGCGGCTGCACGTGGGTAACGCGCGCATCGCGCTCCTGAACTGGTTGCTAGCGCGGAAGGCCGGCGTCGTCGTCCTCCTCAGGATCGACGACACCGACGCGGGCCGCCGCGTTGCTCCCCGAGGGGCCATGGGACGAGACGACCTGGGAAAGGTGGATCGGGGCGCTCGAGGCCGCGACGGGGCGCGGGGGCAAGGCGCTCTTCCGCCCGCTGAGGCTTGCGCTCACCGGGCTCGAACATGGACCGGAGTTGAAGAATCTGTTACCGATGATCGATCGTGATCGGGCGGTCGCTCGTCTTAAGGGCCAGACCGCCTGACAACCACTGCTCATATGAGGCGCGGTGAGCCTTGTCCTTTACAACACCCTGGCGCGCGCGGAGGAGCCCTTCGAGCCCCTGAGGTCCGACCACGTCCGCATGTACGTCTGCGGGCCCACCGTCTACGACCGCGCGCACATCGGCAACGCCCGGCCCGTCATCGTCTTCGACGTTCTCTACCGGCTGCTCAAGAGCCGTTACCCGCGCGTCACCTATGTGCGCAACATCACCGACGTCGACGACAAGATCAATGCCGCGGCCAAGGAGAGGGGAGAGTCGATCTCGGGGCTGGCTGAGCGGACGATCAAGGCCTTTTACGAGGACATGGCACCCTTGGGGACGCTGGAGCCCAAGGTCGAGCCGCGGGCGACGCAGCACATTGCCGAGATGATCGATCTCATCCGGATGCTCATCGACCGCGGCCACGCTTACGAGGCGGAAGCCCACGTGCTCTTCCACGTTCCCTCGATGCCCGACTACGGCCGCCTTTCGCGCCGGAGTGTCAGCGAGATGATCGCCGGCGCGCGGGTGGAGGTGGCCCCGTACAAGCAGCATCCGGCGGACTTCGTCCTGTGGAAACCTTCGTCGTCCGACCTCCCCGGGTGGGACAGCCCCTGGGGCCGAGGCCGCCCCGGATGGCATGTCGAATGCTCGGCGATGAGCGCCAAGCATCTGGGGGTGCCCTTCGACATCCACGGGGGAGGGCAGGACCTCATCTTCCCCCACCACGAGAACGAGATCGCGCAGAGCGTCTGCGCCAACGACGGGGCGCCCTTCGCCAGGTACTGG
>JBHICW010000214.1:0-2800 GCA_046759785.1 Alphaproteobacteria bacterium | reverse complement strand
CGACCCTTCAGAGGCGTAGTTCCCCTCGTGGCTACACCCGGACCCAAACGCCATAGGAGACTGGCGACCGCTTAGGGCGCGTTATTCCCCCAAGGCGCGTGATGGCACGGCCGAGCTAATGCGTGGAAAGCGCGGCAGGTCGTCATCTATATGCAGCCAAGCGAGTTGACTCTCTGTCCAAACATGGTCATCCGGCCGAACGTTCTCCGGTCGGTCAAGGCTTCCCAAAGTCACCTGAACCCTATCGTTGAGGACAGTTTCGTGCATTGTACGGGTGCTGCCGCATCGGTCACAAAAGCCGCGCTCGGCCTCGGAAGAGGATCGATAGCGCGTTGGTTTGCCCTTGGTCCACGTGAATGCACCGATGAGAAAATGAACGTGGGTGAGGAATGCCGCGCCCGACATTCGGCGACACATCCCGCAGTGACAATTAACGGCGCGGATAGGGTCTGCTGTTGCACGATAGCGCACTGCCCCGCACAGACACCCGCCGGTCCATTCCATGGAAGCCTCCCAGACATGGTGAGTTTGGCATTAGCGTAGCAGCACCTGTCTTTGGGGAACATGTCCCCTCTTGGCTTGAAGCGGAACTTGGTCAAACTGAGACACTACCCGACGGCCAAAGCGCTGGCCGTGGGACCCGTGAGCCTGTAATTTAGCGGCTCCTGGGCCACCGCCCGTGTGCGAGAAACGTCACGATGCCAGAAACCCACCACGGCAAGGTCCTCATCCTGGGCTCGGGATCCGCCGGCTACACCGCGGCGATCTACGCCGCCCGGGCCAACCTCCAGCCCCTGCTGGTCCAGGGCCTCGAGCCCGGCGGCCAGCTCTCGATCACCACGGACGTGGAGAACTACCCCGGCTTCGCCGATGTGATCCAGGGCCCCTGGCTCATGGAACAGATGCAGGCCCAGGCGGAGAAGGTCGGAACCCGGGTCGTCGCCGACATCATCGTGCGCGCCGACCTCAAGCGCCGGCCGTTCACCTGCCACGGGGATTCAGGGAACGTCTACCGGGGCGATACGCTCATCATCTGCACCGGCGCCAACGCGCGATGGCTGGGGCTCGCCAGCGAAGAGAAGTTCAAGGGCCACGGGGTGTCCGCCTGCGCCACCTGCGACGGGTTCTTCTTCCGCGACAAGGAGGTCCTGGTCGTGGGCGGCGGCAACACGGCGGTGGAGGAGGCCATGTTCCTCACCAACTTCGCGACCCGGGTGACCCTGGTCCACCGCCGGGACCGGCTCCGCGCCGACAAGATCCTGCAGGACCGTCTGTTCCGGAACCCAAAGATCACAATCGTGTGGGACAGCGTCGTCGACGAAATTCTGGGCCGCGACGACCCGCCGCGCGTGACCGGCGTCACGGCCCGCAACGTCAAGACTGGCGAGACCCGCGAGATCGCCGTCGAGGGCGTCTTCATCGCCATCGGCCACACCCCGGCCACGGAGCTGTTCCGCGGCCAGGTCGGGATGGACGCCGAGGGTTACATCCTGACCGCCCCCGACAGCACGATCACCAGCGTCGCCGGCGTCTTCGCCGCGGGTGACGTCCAGGACAAGGTCTACCGCCAGGCGGTGACCGCGGCCGGAACGGGCTGCATGGCGGCCCTTGAGGCGGAGAAGTTTCTCGCGGCGGAAGAGGCTCACGCGTCCAAGGCCGCCGAATAGGGACGGCGCCTCGAGGACTCGGGCTTCGCCGGCCGCCGACCAGGCACGGGATTGAACTGGGGCCATGGACTGGGACAAGATTCGCGTCTTCCACGCGGTCGCGGAGGCAGGCAGCTTCACGCATGCCGGCGAGACGCTGAACCTGAGCCAATCCGCGGTCAGCCGCCAGATCAGCGCGCTCGAGCAGAGCCTGCGCCTGCCCCTGTTCCACCGGCACGCGCGCGGGCTCATCCTGACCGAGCAGGGTGAGTTGCTCTACCGCACAGCCCGCGAAGTCTTCGCGCAACTGACGATGACCGAGGCGATACTTACGGAAAGCAAGGATCGCCCCAAGGGGCCGCTCACCGTGACGGCCACCGTGGCGCTCGGCACCATCTGGCTGACCCCGCGCATCTCCGAGTTCGTGGACCTCTACCCCGAGATCTCGCTCACGATGCTCCTCGACGACAGGGAACTCGACCTCAGCATGCGGGAAGCCGACATCGCGATTCGGCTCAGGCGGCCGAAGCAGCCGGATCTCGTGCAGCGTCACCTGATGACGGTGCACCTCCACACTTATGCGTCGCCGGGCTACCTCAAGGTCTGGGGCACGCCGCAGAAGGCGGAGGATCTCGAGCGGCACCGGCTCATCGTCTACGGTGAGGGTCCGCTGTCCGCGGTGACCAACGCCAACTGGCTGTTAAACATCGGCACCGGGAACAAGGGCCCCCGCCGGCCGGCGCTCAAGGTCAACAGCGTCCTCGGCCTCATGAGAGCCGTGGAAAGCGACCTCGGCATCGCCGCTCTTCCCGACTACATCGTCCAGGACACGGGCAAGCTCGTGAAGGTGCTCCCTGAGATCGACGCCCCCAAGGTCGAGGCCTACTTCGTGTACCCGGAAGAGCTGAGAAACTCCAAGCGCATCGGCGTGTTCCGCGACTTTCTCCTCCATAAAGTCGCGGAGTGGCGATTCTAGTACGTGCTTGGAGAAACAAGCGGCTCTTCCTTGGCCCCTCCCCCATCGGCGGCGGGGGCATCCGCCGCCGATCCCCTCCCACCAAGGGGAGGGGGAAATTCATAAGCGATCTCAACCGCGTAACCCTCCCCCTTGATGGGGGAGGATCGACGGCGGGGGCATCCGCCGTCGATGGTGG
>JBHICW010000213.1:0-2843 GCA_046759785.1 Alphaproteobacteria bacterium | reverse complement strand
TTCTCACACCCGCCTCGGTGCCGGTGGCGGTCCGTCATCCCCAAAGCGCCGGCGCCGGCGGGTAGATCAGGCCGTCGCGGTAGGTGAGGCCGGGGCTGCGGTCGCGTTCGAGCATCAGGGGTCCGTCGAGGTCGACGATACGGGCGAAGCCGGTGATGAGCGAGGCGGGCGCCATGGCGAGCGAGGTGGCGACCATGCACCCCACCATCACGCTGAACCCCGCCGACCGCGCGGCCGCCACGAGCCGCAGCGCCTCGGTGAAGCCTCCGGTCTTGTCGAGCTTGACGTTGACCATGTCATAGCGGCCCTTGACCCCGTCGAGGCTCGCCGTGTCGTGGCACGATTCGTCGGCACAAACCGGTACCGGGCGATCGAGCGCGGCCAGTGCCGCATCCGAGCCGGCGGGCAGCGGCTGCTCGATGACCTCGACCCCGAGGGCGGCGAGCTCCGGCGCGACGGCCGCCAACAGCTCCGGCGTCCAGGCTTCGTTGGCGTCGACAATGAGCCGGGCCTTCGGCGCCGCGCTCCGCACCGCACGGACGCGCTCCACCACGCGGTTGCGACCGAGCTTGAGCTTGAGGAGCGGCCGCTCGGCATTGGCGCGCGCCGCGGCGGCCATCTGCTCAGGGCTGTCGAGGCTCACGGTGAAGGCCGTGACCACCGGCCGGGGCGCCGGCAGGCCCGCCAGCTTCCACGCCGACGTCCCGGCCCGCTTCGCCTCCAGGTCCCACAGCGCGCAGTCGAGGGCGTTACGCGCCGCGCCCGCGGGCAGAGTCCCCTGCAGCGCATCCCGATCGAGCCCGGCCGCGAGGTCGTGGCGTAGGCGCCCCATCTGGGCGAGGACACCGTCGACCGTCTCGCCATACCGGGCGTAGGGCACGCACTCGCCGCGGCCGACCACGTCGCCTTCAGCGATGTCAACGACGACGACCCGGGCCTCGGTCTTGGCTCCGCGCGAGATGGTGAAGGCGCCGCGGATCGGCCACGATTCCGCGCGCGCCGTGAGCCGCCGCATGCCTTAGAGGAGCGCGTCGACGATGCGCCCTACGCCCTCTACCATGGGGTCGACGCAAGGCAGGCCCAGCTCGTCCTCGGTGCTTTCGAGAAGCTTCCGCGCCGCGGTGGGCTCGAGCCGCGAGGTGTCGATGCCCACGCCCACTGAGCGGGCCGCCGGGTTCGTAAGCCGGGCTGCGGCGACGTTCGCCTCGATAGTGACTCGAAGGTCGGGCAGCGGACGGTCAGGTAGACCGCGCATGTGGGCGCGGGTCGGCTCGTGGCAGAGGACCAGCGCGTCGGGCTGCGCGCCGTGGAGAAGCCCCAAACTCACCCCGGCGTACGAGGGGTGGAAGAGCGCCCCCTGACCCTCGATCAGGTCCCAGTGCTCGGGGCTGTTGTCAGGGGTCAGCCATTCGACCGCCCCGGAGATGAAGTCGGCGACGACCGCGTCGATCGCCACCCCTTCGCCGGCGATGAAGATTCCCGACTGGCCGGTGGCCCGGAAGTCCGCCGCGATGCCGCGGGCCCGCATCTCCTTCTCGAGCGCCAGCGCCGCGTACATCTTGCCGCAGGAACAGTCGGTTCCCACGGTGAGTAGCCGCTTCCCCGACCGCTTGACCCCAGTGCCCACGGAGAATTCCCGCGTCGGTTGGCGCACCTCGATGAGGCGCCGGCCGTGCCTTTCGGCGGCCTCGCGGACGGGGGCAATGTCGGACAGGCGCATGTGCAGCCCACTCGCCACGTCCAGACCGGCGCCGAGAGCGCCGACGATCGCGCCGACCCAGCTGTCGGGGATGAAGCCGCCGGCGTTGGCGACGCCGATGACGAGCGTCTTGGCACCCGCGGCCACGGCTTCCTCCGGCCTCATCTCGGGAAGGTCCAGGCGGGTGCGGCAGCCGTCCAGCCAGTACTGGCCGAGGCACCAGTCCCGCCGCCACTCGAAGATCCCGCGTGCGGACTTCGCCGCGAGATCGTCGCGGGCATCGCCCAAGAACAGAAGATAGGGCCGTTCCATCCTCCCTGCGCTCCCCGCAGCCGGACGCCCCCTCCCTACCGAGCCGCCGCCTTCGGCCGCTGCCGCCCGGCGCGTCCGCTTCGTGGAAGTACGTACCCGATTATACCGCGCTCGGTCGGGGATTCCACCACCAACCGGCCGGTGGCCCCCAGGCCTGGCTGTCGTCCACGGCCAGCGGCGGCGCCCTCGGCCGCGAGCTGGCGTCGCTGAGATCGACCGTCGCGAGGATATGCTCGTACACGTCCCTCCCCTTAGCGGCTCGCGCCTGCCGCCACAGGCTCGGCCGCCCTCACCCGGCGCCAGCGTATCAACTGCATCGCGATCACAAGCGCGAGGAGGGCCAACGCGACCGGATAAACCAGCTCTTTCGGCGGCAGACCCACTTGCTCGACATCCACGTCGGTCACGTAATCGCCGAGCTCGAGCCCGGCCTGTTCGGCAAGGCCGAGGAACTGCAGGTCGGCGACCGCGTAGCGCCCGTCATCGGTCGGTTCGATCTTGACCCCGTAGAGCCCGTGAGTACCGGCCGCCCCGAGCTCGGGCGTGGCAATCCGGAACATCTTGAAGCGGTCGCCGTAGTCGGTTTCGCGCACGACGTGGATCCGGATATTGTAGCCGGGCTCCGCCGTAACCTCGCCAGCGACGAACTTGCCCAGATCGAGCGGCTTAAAGGCCGGGTAGAACTGGTCCATGATGAAACCGGGTCTGAACAGGGCCACCACGACCACCGCGAGCAGGGCCGCTTCGTGAAGCCTGACCTTTACGATCATCCAGCCTTGGGTGAGCGAGGCGAAGCTGAGGATGGCGAGGAGCGACATCGAGAACACCAGCA
>JBHICW010000212.1:0-2851 GCA_046759785.1 Alphaproteobacteria bacterium | reverse complement strand
GTCCCCCACTGCACCGGCATGGGCTTCGCCATGCCTGAGACCCTTGCCGCCATGCGCGAGGTCAAGGCGGAAGGGGGCTGGGCCGTCGTCTGCACCGAGTACTGCTCCATTCACCCCTCGTCCGACGATTCTCCCTATCCATACGCCTCGTTGTGGGACGAGGAGGACGTCAAGGCCCAGGCGCTGATGGTCGAGGCCGTCCACCGTCACGGGGCGCTGGCGGGCGTCGAGCTCTGGTACGGCGGATCCAGCGCCAACCGGCTCACCCGCGAGATCCCGCTTGGGCCTACGAGCCGGCCGGTGTGGCATCACGACCCGGTCCAGACCCAGGCGATGGACCGGCAAGACATCCATGCGCTCCGGCGCTGGCAGGCAGAAGCCGCACAACGGGCGCGGCGCGCCGGCTTCGACATCGTCTACGTTTACGCCGGCCACGGCTACCTGCCGTTCCAGTTCATCTCCCGGCGCACCAACGACCGCCGGGACGAGTACGGCGGCGGTCTCCAAAATCGGGTCCGGCTCTTAAGGGAGATGATCGAGGACACGAAGGAGGCGGTGGGCGAGAGCTGCGCCGTGGCGGTCCGCCTCGCCGTGGAAGAGCTCCTCGGCGAGGAAGGCGTCACCGCCAAGGCCGAGGGCCGCGAGGTCGTGGAGATGCTGGCCGAGCTACCCGACCTGTGGGACGTCAACATCAGCGACTTCGAGAACGACGCGCGCTCGTCCCGGTTCGTGAGAGAGGGAGTGCAGGAGCCCTACGTCGCCTGGGTCAAGCAAGTGACGAGCAAGCCGGTGGTAGGCGTAGGCCGCTTCACCTCCCCCGACGCGATGGTGGCCCAGGTCCGGGGCGGGCACCTCGACATGATCGGAGCGGCGCGCCCCTCGATCGCGGATCCCTTTCTGCCTAAGAAGATCGAGGAGGGGCGCTTCGACGACATCCGTGAGTGCATCGGCTGCAACATCTGCATCATCGGCGACGGCTTCGGCGTCCCGATTCGCTGCACGCAGAACCCGGCGATGGGCGAGGAGTGGCGGCGGGGCTGGCACCCCGAGCGCATCGCGCCCAAGGGGTCCGACGACGGCGTCCTCGTCGTGGGGGCCGGCCCCGCCGGCCTGGAATGCACGCGGGCGCTGGGCTTGCGGGGTTACCGCGTCCACCTGGCGGAGGCCTCAGAGGAGCTCGGGGGACGGGTCATTGCCGAGGCGGCGCTCCCCGGCCTTGCCGAATGGCGCCGGGTGCGCGACTACAGGGTCACGCAGATCGAGAAGATGCCCAACGTGGACGTCTACCGCTCAAGCCCCCTCACCGCAGAGGACATCCTGGGCTTCGGCTTCGCCCGCGTGGTGCTCGCCACCGGCGCCGGCTGGCGCAAGGACGGGGTGGGGCGCGAGAACCCGTTCCCCGTGGCGGGTTGGGACCGGCCCGGCGTCTACAGCCCGGACGAGGTCATGGCAGGGGCGCACCCAAATGACCCGGTCGTCGTGTTCGACGACGACCACTATTTCATGGGCAGCTCTTTGGCCGAGAAGCTGCGCGAGGAGGGGCTGGAGGTGACCCTTCTCACCCCGGCCGCCAAGGCCGCCGCCTGGACGGAGCACACCCTGGAACAGCGCTTCATCCAGGCCCGCCTCCTCGAACTGGACATCGCGATCGTGACCGGCCACACGCTCCGCCGCTTCGACGGCAGCGCCGTGGATCTTGCCTGCGTCTATACCGGGCGGGTTTCGCGCCGGCCCTCGGCCGCGCTCGTCATGGTCACCGCCCGGCTGCCGAACGACTCGCTCTACGGCGAGATCACGGCGTACCCGGACGCACTCGCCCGGGCCGGAGTCAAGTCGGTGACACGGATCGGCGACTGCCTGGCCCCGGGGAGCATCGCCGCCGCCGTTCACGCCGGGCACCTCTATGCCCGCGAGCTGGACGCGAATCTGGTCGAAGGAGCTGCGCGCCTACGCCGCGAACGTGCGACCGCCTGAGCCGGACGGCGATCGGGCGGCCGGCCCGGCCTGTTCGCGCTTCAGCGGAGGAACGGGCGGAGGTGGCGGCGGATGGTGCTCTCCAGCTCGGCGTCTAGGTCGTCGAATAGGGCCGTGGTGAGCTCGTAGAAGACCGCGTCGCGCTCATTGAGCGTGATGTCCTCCGGGACCGTCCTTGAATGCCGCGCGACCGCGCGGGCGAACGCCTCGGGCGCGCCTCCGTCGCTCAAGATCTCGACTCTGAGCGCGACCTCGGCGTCGTAGCGGGCCGCCTGGTCGTTATAGAAGAGTCCGATGAGGCCGCCCCTCGTCTCGAGGGGTACCTCGACGACGCTCGCGTTCTCGATGGTCACCCGGGCCACACGACCGGCCCCCGCGGGGCTCAGGCGGTCCTCCACCCAGCGGCGCGCGGCAGAAGCGGGACGCACGGGAAACAGGTGCTCGACGTTGGGGGCCTCGAACGGCGAGGCGTACTTTTCCACGGTCTCCACCCGCACGACGTCGAGGCGGATCGGAGGCCGCTCGGTAAACCTGAGCTCAGGAAAGACCGGTGATTCGACCGGGGTCTCACAGCCGGCGACGAAGACGAGAACGAGCCCGGCGAGGAGAACCGGGCGCGCGGCGCGGAAACGGCTCATGGCTGTAAACTCGCGAATGGAACAGGTCCCAACGCCATCATCGCACGAGCGCGACGGCGGCTTCAAGGGGCGCCGGCGGATGTGCCCCCGCCGCCACGCCCCGGCCCAGGCGCGCGCCCCCGCCGAGGATGTTCAGGGACCCGACCTCAAATGGCTGGGCCGCCTCGTCGCGCCAGCGCCCCTACCGGTCAGGAAAGGCACCAGAGCAGGATGCTCTTCTGGGCGTGAAGGCGGTTTTC
>JBHICW010000211.1:0-2965 GCA_046759785.1 Alphaproteobacteria bacterium | reverse complement strand
TCGGTCTCGACCCGACTGTTGTCCAAGCATTGGAAGAACTTTTCCATGATCGCGGCGGCACGGCTCATCGATGACTCCCTTCAAGTGTCAAGTGCGGGCGAATTCACTCCTGTCAATCATCGCCGCATTCACCGGCCAGAATGGGCGCCGGCAGGACCGAGGTTCCGAGACTCATCCGAGCCCGGGGATCAATCGCTTCGCCCGCGCCGACAGTCGATGACGGGCCAGCTCCCGCTCCATGGCCTTGGTGTCGGCGACCCAGTTGAGCATGACGTAGCGACGCTCGCCCACGAAGGGCTTGTGCCCGTGGAACGAGCGGTCCGAGGGGCGGAAGGCGATGAGCGTTCCTTCTTCGGGTGCGACCTCGGCCACCATGTCGTCGAGATTCCGGCTCCTGAGGACGCGAAGCCGACCGTCCTCACCCTTCCAGTTCCGGTTCAGGTAGACGAGGGCGGTGACGATCTTCCACTGGGCGTCGGGGTGGATCCGGCCGTCCTTCTTCTGGCACCGACCGCGGACGGTGATCATCAGAGGGCGGCCCTCGAGCTTCACCCCGAACTTTTCCGAGAACGCCGCCTCGACCTCCGCGCTCGTGAGCTCGCCAATGAGGCCCGCGAAGGCGGGCCCAAACTCGAGCTCGCTCAGTGGAAACAGGCCGGCACGCGTGATCTTAGGAAAGTCGGCGTGAAGCGCGGTGAAGTTCTCGCGCTTGACGAACCCGGGCACGACGAGGAAGTCGAACGGGTCGCGTTCGAGCGGGGTATCGCGAAAAGCAGCGACATCGAGCGCGGACATCCAGCCCCCCAGACGATGCCCACCGCATCACGCGCTGGATAACCGAAGAGCCGAGCGGTCACATTGATCCATGTCAATTGCCCAATGTTCGGCCCACAAATCTGTTCGTCCGCGGAGGTGCACGCCGTGAAACGCCTGGCACTTGCCGCCGCCTGGTTCGAGAATCACCCCGAGTACCGCGCCTCGTTCCAACCCGAGAGCTCGACGCGCCACTGCCCGCGACCCGATGATCGGCCTCAGGCGCGGGCGCCGGTCACGGCGCTGGTCGGCCGCCCGTATCGCACGCCAAGAAACGGCGTCCCTCCTTGCCGTGAAAGAACCCGTCGGCGAACGGGACGCCACCCACCAGCTCACGTAGCCGTGCCACGCCGGCACCCTCCTCGAGCCGGCCGTCGAGAACCTCGCGGAAGACGGTTACGACGGCGGCCATGTCAACCGCGTGCGGCCACAGGCGGAACCTTTTGATTCCGCTGGCCTGAAGGGAGGTGAGCCCGCCGAGCAAGTTGGCAAAGGTGTAGGACAGGGTCTGGGTGCCGTTGACGACGAAAAGGGACTCGCCGTCGAGACTTTCCACAACGAAACCCTCGGCGTCCTCGGCACAGACGAAGCGGCAATTGTCCTTGCGCAATCCGCGGGCACGGGCGTGGAAGCAACGCGATGACACGGCCAAGGGAAGTCGCCCGAACACCTGGACCTCGAGCTCGACCTCAGCGGTCCGGGCGAGGGCGGCGAGCGCGGCCGCCGAAAGCTCGGCGGGCAGCGCCACCCGAACGGCGCCGAGCCCCGTCAGGAAAGCCAGGGTTCCTTCATTATAGACATTGACGAAGGGACCGATCGCATGCGGCCGGCCGGCGAGGAGGCCGACACAGGAGACGTCGTTCGCCTCCACCAGCCGTGCGCCGGCCGCCGCTTCGCGCACGACCTCGAGCTCCGGCTCGCCCATGACCAGCGCCGGCGTCGAGAGGATGACCTCTTTGCCGGCCGCCTCGAGGCGCTGGGCCACGACTTCGAGGTCCGGGCTCTGCGGGCTCGCCAGTCGCTTCACGCACACCACCTCTCCGAGATAGACCGTGTCGACCGGCGCCTCCTCGGCGATGCGGAAGTAGAAGTCGCGGATGTAAGCCGCGCCCCAGTTGAACAGCGCCGGCCCCAGGGAAAGCTTCGCTCTCACCGCCAGCCCTTACGATACGCGCCGCGGGTGCCGCGCTGGCCCTCGGCGACGGGGTCTAGCCTCTTTGCCTGTGCCCGGCGGGCGCCCTCACAGGCGTCGACGGCGCGCCGGAATGCGGCCACGACCTCGCGCACATAGGCACGACCGCGCTGCCGGCCCTCGATTTTCAGGGCGCGGACCCCGGCGGCCTTGAGGTCAGGCAGCAGGGAGGTCGCATTCAAGCTCACCGGCTCTTCGAACAGGTAACCGGCACGGCCACCGGCGACGAACCGGCCCTTGCAGAGCGTTGGATAGCCCGCAGCTTCATCCCGCCCAAACTCGTCGATCGTCACCCCGCCGAGACGGGCGGCGAGCCTTCCGCCTTCCTCGACGTAGCGCACGAACTCAGGCGGCGAACAAATCCCGTCCTTGTTCGGCGAACGCCCCGTGAGATAGGAGGACAGCACGCACCGTCCCTCCGCCATTGTGCACATCCCGCCGAAGACGAAGACCTCGGTCTCCACCGGGATCTGCCGGTTCAGAGCCGCGATGTCGGCGACCGTGAGCACGCGCGGGAGGATGACCCGCTTGATCGCGAACGCGCGGTAATAGAATAGGATCGATTCGGCGTTCGACGCCGAGGCCTGAACCGAGAGGTGGCGCCGCAGCTTGGGGTGGTGGCGGGCGGTGTAGTCGAGCAGCCCCAAATCGGCGAGGATGACGGCATCGGCGCCCAGAGCCGCAGCGTCATCCACGGCGCGATGCCACGGTCCGGGCTCTCCCGCCCGCGGAAAAGTGTTCACGGCGACATACACCTTGCGGCCGCGGGCGTGGGCATAGGAAAGGGCGTCGGCGAGTTCCGCCCGGCTGAAATTGAGACCAGGAAAGTTGCGGGCGTTCGTCGCGTCGCGGAAACCCAGGTAGATTGCGTCCGCCCCCGCGTCGATCGCGGCTCTCGACGCGGCTGGCGTACCCGCCGGGCAGACGAGCTCAAGACGCCCCGCGTTCATGCCGGCGCCT
>JBHICW010000210.1:0-2965 GCA_046759785.1 Alphaproteobacteria bacterium | reverse complement strand
GGCTCCTTGTATCTCGGGTCGGGGTTTGAGACCATGTCGCGGCTGTTCAGCCCAATCGGGGAAATACCGGGAGCGCCATGACTCCCGCTTCCACGGCGGACGCGCGGGGGCGGCCGGCCGGGCCCCATACCCCCGGCGGGAGCGCCGCCCTCAACGACGCCGAAGAGTGAACGATGATTGACACCGGCGAGAAGGTCGAGGTCCACCGCGGGCTGAAGGACGTGTGTTTCGACCGCTCCCCTACGACCTTCATCGACGGCCGCGCCGGCGAGCTCCGCTACCACGGCTACTCGATCCACGACCTCGCTCAGCACTCGACCTTCGAGGAGACCTCTTACCTGCTGCTCAAGGGCGAGCTGCCGACGCGTGCCGAACTCGACGCCTTCGACGCCGAGCTGAAGGCGGGTCGTACCCTGCCGGAGCCGATCTACGACATCATCCGCGCAGTCCAAGACGCCCATCCGATGGACGTGCTGCGTGCGGCCGTGTCCGCGCTCGCTGCCTTCGACGCCGACGCCGCGGATAACTCGCTCGCGGCGACCCTGCGCAAAGGCATACGCCTCACTTCGCAGGTGCCCATCATCGTGACCTCGCACCACCACATCCGCAACGGGCGCGAGCCGGTGGTGCCAAGCCCGAGATTGGGCCACGCGGCGAACTTCCTCTACATGCTGAAGGGCGAGGAGCCGAGCGCCGAGGCCGCGAAGCTGATGGACGTCGACATGGTGCTCCATGCCGACCATGGGGCGAACGCCTCCTCGTTCACGGCGCGGGTCGTCGCCAGTACGGACGCGAACCTGCACGCCGCGATCACGGCCGCACTCGCCGCGCTCTCCGGCCCCGCTCACGGCGGCGCCGCCGAGAACGTGATGCGCATGGCGCAGGAAATCGGCGACCCCGCGAAGGCCGCCGAGTACGTCAAGCGCAAGCGGAAGAACCGCGAGCCCGTGATGGGATTTGGCCATCGCGTCTACCGCGCCGAGGACCCCCGCGCCCGCCACATGCGCGACGGCGTCGAGCGGCTGTCGCGGCAAATGGGCCAGCCCCGGTGGTACGAGATCTTGCAGGCCTTGGTCGCGGCGATGAGGCCTTACGCCCGCCTGGGCGTCAACGTCAACGTCGACTTCTACGCGGGCGTCGTTTACTTCCTCCAGGGCATCCCCGAGGACGTCTTCGTGCCGATCTTTGCCGTCGGGCGCATGCCCGGGTGGACGCTACAGGTGCTCGAGCAGCTCGACCACAACATCCTGATCCGCCCGCGCCTCCACTACACCGGCCCCGGCCCACGCGAGTATGTGCCGATCGAGGCGCGGTAAGGCGGCAGCGGGCGCCGGCCGCTCCGGCCTCGGGGATCGGAATTCGGTCGAAAGGAGAGCTGCCGGGCGCGACCCGCCGAAGCGGGATCGACCTCAGGCCAACCCCGCCGCCGTGACGCAGGGCGAACAGGAAGTCCCGCACGGCTGGCCGCAACGAAAGTACGGAACCGGCTCTATCCGCCCGCCATGTGGGGGTGGAAGGTTCTCAGTAGGCGGAGACAAGCCGGCGATCGGTCTGCTAGAATTCAGTGCGATCGCGACAGACGTCATTACCCGGAGAGGGCCGTCATGAATTACACCGCGAACACCCTTGAACAGCATTGGATGCCGTTCACCGCGAACCGCGAATTCAAGGCGTATCCACGTCTTCTGGTGCGCGCCGAGGGGGTCTATTACTGGAACCACCGGGGCGAAAAAATCCTTGACGGTTGCTCGGGCCTCTTTTGCGTCGCAGCGGGTCACGGCCGACCAGAGATCCGCGAGGCCGTCGCCCGTCAGCTCGCCGAAATGGACTACACCCCCCCCTTCCAGTTCGGGCACCCGAGCTCCTTCGAGCTCGCCCGGCGGGTGGCCGAGCTGACGCCCGAAGGCCTCGATCATGTGTTCTTCACCTGCTCGGGCTCCGAGGCGGTGGACTCCGCGCTCAAGATCGCCCTCGCCTACCACCGGGCGCGCGGGGAAGGCCAGCGGTTTCGGTTCGTCGGCCGCGAGCGTGCCTACCACGGCATGAACTTCGGGGGCACTTCCGTCGGCGGCATCGGCAAGAACCGGGACGCGGCGGGCCCCGGGCTCCCGGGCGTGCTTCACCTGCGCCACACATGGCTGCCGGAGCAGCGGTTCACGAAGGGACAACCCGAGGTCGGCGCCGAGCTTGCCGACGACCTCCAGCGGATGGCCGACTACCATGGCGGCGACACGATCGCCGCGTGCGTCGTCGAACCGATCGCAGGGTCGACCGGTGTGCTCGTGCCCCCCGAAGGCTATCTCGAGCGTCTGCGCGAGATCTGTGACCGGCACGGCATCCTTCTCATCTTCGACGACGTGATCTGCGCCTTCGGCCGCATCGGCCGCGCCTTTTCGGCGCAGAGCTTCGGGGTCGTTCCGGACATAATCACCATGGCCAAGGCGCTCACCAATGGCTGTCTTCCCATGGGGGCCGTCGCGGTGCAGGACGAGATTTACGAGACCGTGACGGCCGCGGCGCCGGAAGGAGCGATCGAGTTCTTCCACGGCTACACCTACTCGGGTTGTCCGGCGGCCGCCGCGGCGGGCCTCGCGGCGCTCGATATTTACCGACAGGAACGTTTATTCGAGCGCGCCGCCCAGCTCTCGGCCTACTTCCTGGACAGCGTCTTTTCGCTGAAGGACGTGCCGGTCGTCACCGACATCCGTGGTTACGGCATGCTGGCCGGGATCGACATCGCGCCGGCGGAGCGGCCCGGCGTGCGCGGCTACCAGGTACTGAAGCGGCTCTTCGAAGCGGGCCTTCTCGTCAAGGCCACCGGCGACGCCTTCATCGTCGCGCCGCCGCTGGTCGCCGGAGAGGAGCACGTCGATCAGATCTCCGACACGCTGCGGACGGCGTTGAGCCGGTTCTGACGCGGGCCGAGCCCCGCGCCGGGTGCGGTAGGCGAAAACGTCGGAATCAG
>JBHICW010000209.1:0-2999 GCA_046759785.1 Alphaproteobacteria bacterium | reverse complement strand
GGTCTTGCCGGCCGCGGCCGGGTCCGTGAGGATGCGGGCCAGGCCGTCGGCCACGTCGCCCACGTAGACGGGCTGGAGCCTCACCGTCCCGCCGCCGAACAGGGGCAGCACCGGGAGCAGGCGGGCGAGCGCGGCGAAGCGGTTGAAGAACGCGTCCTCCGGCCCGAACACCACGCTCGGCCGGACGATCGTCGCGTGCTCGAAGGCCTCGCTCACGGCCGCCTCCCCGGCGGCCTTGGAACGGGCGTAGAGCGACGGCGACCCGCTGTCGGCCCCGAGCGCGGAGACGTGGACCAGCCGCTTGGCCCCGGCCTCCCTTGCCGCCTCGGCCACGCGTCGGGCGCCCTCGGCGTGGACCGCCTCGAAGGTCTGGCGGCCCCGCTGGTAGAGGATTCCCACCAGGTTCACCGCCGCCTCAGAGCCCGCCACGGCGGCGGCGACCGACTCCTCGTCCTTGACGTCGCTCGCGATCGGGACGATCTGTGCGACGTCGCCCATGGGCTTGAGGAAGGCGGCCCGGTGGGGATGGCGCACCGCGACCCGGATTGTCCAATCATCGCCCGCCAGCCGTTTCACGAGATGGCGCCCAAGGAAGCCGGAGCCCCCAAATATGGTGACCGTCTTGCTCGCCATCGCTCACCCCCCTGCCGTCCCGCGCCGGCGCCGGCGAGGGCATGATATCGGGCTCGGCGGGGCACGGAAAGGAGTGGCCCGGAAACGGCCCCCCAAGGCCGACAAGCCGGTTGACATCGGGGTCGGGCGCGTCTACTCACTTTGCACGCTCGGGTCGCCCAGGTGGCGGAATTGGTAGACGCGCTAGCTTCAGGTGCTAGTGACCGCAAGGTCGTGGAAGTTCGAGTCTTCTCCTGGGCACCAATTTACAACTTGAAGGTTTCCTCCCCCGTCCGCGTAAGCGTTGGCCTCTGCGGGCGTAGCGTGGGGCGTTCGAGCCGTTCATGACGATCTACCTGTACCGCGGGGACCTGCCCGCCGACCTGAAGTTCGGCGATACGGTCGCCGTCGACTGCGAGACGATGGGGCTCAACCCGGCGCGCGACCGGCTGTGCCTCATTCAGCTTTCGGCGGGCGACGGGGAGGGCCATCTCGTCCAGTTCGCGGCCGGCGACTACTACAGCGCCCCACGCCTCAAGACGTTGCTGGCCGATCCCGGCGTCACCAAGCTGTTCCACTTCGCCCGTTTCGACATCGCCGTGATCCGGCACTACCTCGAGCTCGTCTGCGCGCCGGTCTACTGCACCAAGGTCGCCTCCAGGCTCGCGCGCACCTACACCGACCGCCACGGGCTGCGCGACCTGTGCCGCGAGCTCTTGGGCGTCGACCTCTCCAAGCAACATCAGTCCTCCGATTGGGGCGCGGACGAACTCAAGGAGGAGCAGCTCACCTACGCGGCCGGGGACGTGCTGCACCTGCACCGGCTGCGCGAGCGGCTCGACGCGATGCTCGAGCGCGAGGGGCGCGCCGAGCTGGCGGCCGCCTGCTTCCGGTTTCTTCCCTACCGGGCGGAGCTCGACCTCGCCGGCTGGGTCGACCCCGACATCTTCGCCTATTAGCCCGGACGTTTCGTGAGAAAGGCGTGGCGAAGTCCCGAAAGACGTGGAGAGTCAGGATGTTAGACATGAACTCCATGGCCGCTACGCGACCGCGAAAGGTGGCGCCGAGGAGCCGGTTTTTCCACGGTTCAAGGGCCGTCGGGTCGAGGCCGGGTTCAGCGGCGTGGAGGTGAGCAGCGACGCCGGGGCGTCGCTTCTGCGGACTGCGGACCGACCGATCGGGTCGACGGCGACGGAGGTTTCCGAGCCGCTCGACCTTACCGGCGGCTCACGGGCTGCGCCTTGACGCCGGAGCTGCCGCCCGCCGGCCCGGCGGCGACGCCCCAGCCGGCGGAGTGGGACTGGCTGGCGCCGCCGGGGCCGGCGCTCAAGGCGCTCCGCTTCGCGCTCCACCTCGTGAACCGGGCGCTGATGCGCGGCCTTTTTCGGCTGAGCGTCGACGGGCTCGACCGGCTGCCCCCTTCGACAAGCTCAGGGCTGCCCCGGGGCGAGGGGCCGCTCGTCCTCGTCTGCAACCACGCAAGCGACCTCGACGGCCCCGCCGTCGCCGCGGCGCTCCCCTGGGCGTCGGTGTCGCGGGGCTGGTGGGGCGGCGAAAACCAGCGCGTGTTCACGAGGCGCGCGCGGCGGCTCGCCGCGCGGGTCGCGCACCTCTTCCCGGTCGACGACCGCGCATCTGGCGCGAGCCTCGCCCCGGCGCTGGAGGTGCTCCGGCGAGGCGGGCTCGTGGTGTGGTTCCCGGAGGAGTGGCGTTCGCCCGACGGCACGCTGCAGCCGTTCCTCACCGGGGTCGGGTGGCTCGTCAAGGAGACCGGGGCGCAGGCCGTGCCGGTGCTGATCCGCGGCACGTTCGAGGCCCTGCCCCGGGGCCGGCGCCTGCCCCGGCTCCGGCCGCTGCGCGTCGTCTTCGGCGCCCCGCTCGAGCCTGAGACCCTCGAGGCCTCAGGCGAGGGGAAGAGCCCCGAGGCCCGCATCGCCTCCGCCCTCCACGCCGCCGTCGCGGCGCTCGGTGGCGAGGGGGGCGAGGGAGACTGGGAGGGACGGCAATAGGGAGGTGAAAGCTGGATTCGCTAGCTCGCGCGTTCGTGATTTGACACCTCACCGAAAGGCCGCGGAATCAGTGTATGATCTCTGTCAGGCTCTTCTTCCACCTCGATTAAAATTGGGGGGCGGGTCGCCGTCGGCATGGGTTTTCCTTACATTCCGGATCGATCCTTACCTTAGCACGACGAGCATCCTTACACGGCCCAAAATCGCGGCCGCGCCGCCGCTCGGCGGCGTCGAGCGCACCGGCTAGCGCCCGGATTGTCAGCTCAAGTTCAGCGTGCCATAGTCGGCCCATAGCAAGAGGCCGGCTCGCCGAGGGCCGGGGCCCGAGCGAGCGGCCATACCGTGATCGGAGTGTGGGACAACGTTGCGAAAGGGAGG
>JBHICW010000208.1:0-3014 GCA_046759785.1 Alphaproteobacteria bacterium | reverse complement strand
TGGTGCCCGCTGAGGGACTCGAACCCCCAAGCCCCGAAGGGCGACAGATCCTAAGTCTGCCGTGTCTACCAGTTCCACCAAGCGGGCCTCCTTTCGCTTCCCTGCGGCTGCGCTTACCCGGCCTCGCCCTCGAGCGCTTGAGCCCCGAGCCCGGCGACGAACGTCTTGACCGCGGCGATCGCGTCGTCGAGCCGGGTGGCGTCCGTCGAGCGCAGGACCAGGTTCGTCCCCAACACGCCGTCGCCGTAGAAAGGATAGCTTCCGATCTCGACCCCGGGAAAGCGGTTCTGCACCGCCTCCAATCCCGCCGCCACCGTCCCCTCAGGCAAGTGAACGATGAGCGTGCGGGCGCACACAGGCGTCCCCCTTTGCAAGCGGTCCTCCACGGCCATGAACATCGCCTGCATGATCGCCGGCAAACCGGCGAACACGAAGACGTTCTCGATCTGAAACCCCGGCGCCTTGCTCACAGCATTGGGGACCAGCCGGGCGCCCTTCGGCATCTCGGCCATCTTGAGGCGCGCCGCGTTAAGCTCCCGCCCCGTCTCCCGGTAGTGCGCCTCGAGCAACGCTACGGCTTGCAGGTTCCGCTCCAACGGCGCTTCGAAGGCCCGCGCCACCGCCCGGGCGGTGATGTCGTCGTGCGTCGGGCCGATGCCGCCGGTGGTGAACACATAATCGTAGGCCTTGCGACACGCGTTCACGGCGGCGATGATCGCCGCCTCCTCGTCCGGCACCACCCGCGCCTCGCGGAGCCGGACCCCGAGCGCGGCGAGCCGTTCGGCGACGAAGCCAAGGTTCACGTCCTTGGTGCGCCCCGTGAGAATCTCGGTGCCGATGACGATGACGGCGGCGGTGACGGTCCGAGCCATGGGTCTCCTTCCGTTCGGCCGCGTCCTTGGCCACGGCCGCGGCCTCATCATACCCCATGCGCCCGGCTCCGCCCAGCCGCCCGGCGGGGTGCGTTGAAGGGCCGGCGCCGAGCCGCTAGGGTGGCGCCATGCGCTTGCCGAGCCCGCTCCTGCGTGGGCGCCTCGTCCGCCGCTACAAGCGGTTCCTCGCCGATGTCGAATGCAAGGATGGCACCGTCGTCACCGCACACTGCCCCAACCCGGGCAGCATGCTGGGGCTCGACGCCCCTGGGGCGGAGGTGTGGCTGTCGCCGGCCCGGGCCCCGAGGCGCAGGCTCCCCTACAGCTGGGAGCTGGTGCGGGTCGGGGGCCACCTCGTCGGCGTCAACACCGCCCACCCCAACCGGATCGTGGAGGAGGGGATCCGGGCCGGCAAGGTTCCGGAACTTGGCGGCTACGCCACCCTTCGCCGCGAGGTCGCCTACGGCCGGAACTCGCGCATCGACCTGTTGCTCGAGGCGCCGGACCGGCCCCCCTGTTACGTCGAGGTGAAGAACGTCCACTTGAAGCGGGGGCGGCTCGCCGAGTTCCCCGACGCGGTCACGCGGCGCGGGGCGAAGCACCTCACCGAAATGGCCGACATGGTGGCGGCCGGCTTCCGCGCCGTCACCGTCTACCTGGTCCAGCGGGAGGACTGCGAGGGCTTCGCGGTCGCCGCCGACATCGATCCCGACTATGCCCGCGCGCTCAAGGCGGCGCGGGCACGCGGCGTTGAAACGATCTGCTATGGTTGCAGACTGACGACGCGGTCGATTACGCTTGCCACACCCCTGGCCCTTTACCTGTAGAGCAAGGCCTTAGGCGAGGAGACCGATGCCCCGCATGATGGAGGCCGAGGCGCGGCCGCGGCATGGCGTCAGCGTCAAGATCCACGGACCGGAGGACTTCGAGGGCATGCGGCGCGCCGGCCGTCTGGCGGCCGAGACGCTCGACTTCATCGTCGCTTACGTGAAGCCGGGCGTGACCACAGGCGAGCTGGACAGGCTGTGCCACGAGTTCATCGTGGAGCACGGGGCCATCTCCGCCCCGCTGGGCTACCGGGGTTTTCCGAAGTCGATCTGCACCTCCGTCAACCACGTCGTCTGCCACGGGATCCCCGGCGACAAGCGGCTCACGGCAGGCGACATCCTCAACATCGACGTGACGGTCATCCTCGACGGCTGGCACGGCGACACGAGTCGTATGTTTTTCGTCGGCGAGGTGTCACGCAAGGCGCACCGGCTGGTCGACGTCACCTACGAGGCCATGATGCGCGGGATCGCAGCGGTAAGGTCCGGGGCGACCCTGGGGGATCTCGGCCACGCGATCCAAACTTTTGCCGAGAGCCACCGCTGCTCGGTCGTCCGCGCCTTCTGCGGCCACGGCGTCGGCCGCATCTTCCACGACGCCCCCAACGTCCTTCACTATGGAAGGCCGGGCGAGGGCGTCCGCCTCGAGGAAGGAATGTTCTTCACGGTCGAGCCCATGATCAACCTCGGCCGCCATGAGGTGACGATCCTGAGCGACGGGTGGACGGCGGTCACCAAGGACAGGTCGCTGTCGGCGCAGTTCGAGCACACCGTGGGCGTGACCGCCGACGGGCATGAGGTCTTCACCCTCTCCCCGGCCGGCCGCCCCCGTCCCCCGTACGCGTGACGGCGGTGATGGGGACGCAAGGCAAGGCCGGGACTCCTTCCGCCCCCGGGGTCAGGGGGACCAAGCCGCACTATCTCGGTCACCGACAGCGCCTCAGGGAGCGGTTCATGTCGGCCGGGTCGGAGAGTCTGGCGGACTATGAGCTCCTGGAACTCCTGCTCTCCTACTCCATTCCCCGCGTCGACGTGAAGCCGCTGGCGAAGGAACTGATCGCTCGGTTCGGCAGCCTGGGCGCGGTGCTCGCGGCCGAGCCCGAACGGCTGGCCGAGGTGGGCCGTTTGAGCGACAAGACCGTCGTCCACCTCAAGGCCATGCGGGCGGCGGCGCTCAGGCTCCTACGCGAGGAGGTCATGGAGCGTCCGATCCTGAGCTCGTGGCAAAGGGTCGTGGATTATTGCCGGGCGAGCATGGCCCATGACAAGACCGAGCGCTTCCGCATCCTGTTCCTCGACCATCAGAACGCCCTCA
>JBHICW010000207.1:0-3025 GCA_046759785.1 Alphaproteobacteria bacterium | reverse complement strand
TAATCGCGGTCCTCACGCTCCCTCTGGCCAAACGTCCGCTTCCCGCGATGGAAGCCGACGTTACACGTTGGTGGCCCGTCTGTCGGTCATGAGCGGACATTGGCGGGGTAGGCTCTAGATCCAACGCCAACGCTCTTTGTGAGTTCCTGCCCCAGCCCGGGTCCGCGGCGTCGGACGCCTGGACTCACCGACTAAGGGCATACCGGGCCGGGGCTTTCGCAAGCGCCGTACATGAGCCCCTGCCGGCCCGGGTGGGAACGCCTGCCACCGACGGGTCGGCCCTCAAGCCACCGTCGTCTTCGCCTTGTACGCGCACAGGTCCGGCACGGCGCAGTCCGGGCATCGGCCTAGCCCGCCGGGGCGACCGTGACCTCGACGCCGTGCACGCAGGTGCTCTCGCCCATGTCGCTCTTGTGCCCCGGGTTAAGCACGTTGACGTTGGCCCTTGCCGCCTCGCGCTTGGGCCAGCGGCCCTTGTGGGAAAGCGCGACACCGCGGGGGACGATATCGGAGAGCTTGACGCGGAGCGCGAGCCGGCCGGTCTCGTTGGCGAGCTCGGCGAGGTCGCCTTCGGCAAGCCCGCTCGCGGCGGCATCCTCAGGATGCAGGCAGACGGTTGCGGGGCCGAACTGGCGCTCGATCTTGGAGTCGTTGGCGAAGCTGTCATTCAACAGCCAAGCGGAGGCCGGCGAGAGCAGGCGAAGCCGACCCTCGGCGGGCCGCGCGTCGGCCAGCGGCTGGGGCACCCGCGGGTGGCCTTCGGCCTCGGCCGCCGCGCAGGCGATCTCGATGCGCCCGCTCGGGGTGGGGAATTCGAGGTCGGCGAACTGCACGACCGGCTCGGGCGAGACGTGCACGGTCCCCTTGGCGGCGAGCTCGGCGAAACTGAGGCCGAGGCCCGTCTGACGCAACAGCGTGTCGATGATTTCGGCGTCGCTCTCGTAAAGCTCGGGCTCGTTGTAGTTCATGGCCCGCGCGAGGCGACGAAAGATCTCCTGGTTGGGCAGCGACTCGCCGATCGGCTCCATGACCTTGACCTGGGCCGAGAGCGTCAGCTCGAAGTACGAGGCCACCAGGTCGTCGAACTCGAGAAAGCTCGCGGCCGGCAACACGTAGTCGGCGAAATCGGTGGTGTCGGTGGCGAACAGGTCGACCACCACGGTGAACAGGTCCTCGCGCCCGAGCGCCCGGCGCAGGCGCGCCTGCTCCGGGTTGGAGGCGGCGTTGTTAACGTTCCAGCACACCAGCGCTTGGGCCCGTGCCGGATCTTCGAGGCAGGCCGCAAGGTCCATCTGGCTCACGCTGGGCGGGGCGCCGTCGCCGAGATGCGCCGCGCTGAGGTAGCCGTCGTCGATGCCGCGCAGGCCGAGCCCGTTGAGGTAGAGGAACCCCGCGCCCGGCTTGGCCAAGTTCCCGGTCGCCGCGGGCAGCAGGGCGCAGGCGCGCATCACGTTGCCGCCAGTCCTCTGACGCTGAAGTCCCTGGCCCAGCCACAGCAGCGAGGGCCCCTTGCCGTAGAGCCGGGCCACCTCCTCGATCAGCCGGGCAGGCACGCCGGTCGCCGCCTCGCCCCACTCCGGCGTGCAGCCCTCGAGCAAAGGCTCGAACTCCTCCCAGCCGACGGTGTGTTTGGCCACAAAGTCGCGGTCGACGAGGCCCTCGCGCCTAATCACGTGGAGCAGGGCGAAGGCGAGCGCGGCGTCGCTGCCGGGGAAGAGCTGCACGTGCAGGTCGGCGGCCTCCGCCGTCGGCGTGCGCACCGGGTCGATCACCACCACCTGGCCCGGCGCCTCGGCGAGCCATTGCTCGTGGGCGTGCGGCGCCGAGGCCGATGGGTTCGCCCCCCACACCACGATGCACGCGGCATCGCGGGCGCAGCGCGGGTCGAAGCCCACCTGGGAAGTGCCGTACACGTAGCCGAGCGCCACGTGGCCCGCGTTGTTGCAGATCGTATCGGGCTCCACCTCGGTGGCCCCCAGGCGGTTGAAGAAGCGCGAGGGGAAGAAATAGCCGATGAGCGAAAGGGTGCCGGTGTAGTGGGTGTTGAGGATGGTGTGCGGCGCGCTGGTGGCGATGATCTCCTTGAACCGCCCGGCGATGGCGCCGAGAGCCTCGTCCCACGACGTGGGCTCGAAGCAGCCCTCGCCCTTGGCGCCCACGCGCCTGAGCGGGCGCGTCAGGCGGACCTTCGGATCGCGCCAGGCGCGGTTGTAGCCGATCGCGCATTTCGAACAGAGCTTGCCGCGGGCGACCGGATGGTCGGGGTCGCCAAGGACCTGGGTGATGCGCCCGTCGCGCCTGACCACGGCGATCCCGCAGGCGTCATAGCAGTCACGCGGACAGGTGGTGCGGATGATTTCCCTATCGTCGGCCAAGGCGCTCTTCCCCTGCATTTGCTTCGTGAATGGTCCTCCGGCGCTCTTAGGCTCGCCGACGGATCATTCTATCCCCACAGCCGAGCGGGGGAAAAGGACCAACGCCCCTTAACCGGGACTCCCCAGATGGCTCCCCGCGCTTGCCGACCATGGTAGCACCGAGGGCGTGCCAGCACGGATCCGGCCCTCAAGCCACCGTCGTCTTCGCCTTGTACGCGCAGAGGTCCGGCACGGCGCAGTCCGGGTATCGCCGGCTCAGTCTCTCCTTTGTCGCACCTCGGGCACGGACCCGCCTCGGCGACGGATGACTCCAACCCGACTTCGGGCGAAGGCGGCGCTGTGTGGCGACTGAAACAGCGTGACGCCGCGCCGTTTCAGAAACGGCGTCAGGGCAAGCCCGGCGGCGAAGCCGCCCAGATGGGCGACGATGGCGATGCCGCCCTGGGCCTGCATCGCCGCCGGCAGAGCAATCAACTGCTCGACGAACCAAAGGCCGAGCACCAGGAAGGCGGGCACATTGATCGTGCCGACGAGGTAAAACAACCAGTAGAAGACGCGGATGTTAGCGCGGGGCCAGATCAGGAGATAGGCAGCGATCACGCCGCTGATCGCACCGGAGGCGCCGACCAGGGGCACCCGGCTGGCTGGAT
>JBHICW010000206.1:0-3044 GCA_046759785.1 Alphaproteobacteria bacterium | reverse complement strand
AAGATGAACCCGACGGCGAGCGACACGGGCGGCCACGACGTTCCGTCGGGCAGGGTCACCAGCGGAACGACGGTGAACGCCCAGTTCACGGCGGCGATCAAGGCGATGTAGGCGAGTGTGTATTTCACGCCAGGCCCCCCGCGCCGTTCGTGTCACGACGGTGGACCGCCGCCGGCCGTGGGCCTTGCGCCCTCCTTGACCCGCGCCCGCCTTTACCTTGTGGCGCCGCCAAGCCGGACCGTCGCGAGGAACAGGGTTCCGCGGATTTCAGGAAGCGACCATCGCGCATGTGAGGCAAGAAGCCAACGGCCGGCCCGGGGAATAGCCCCGATCCGGGCCGGCCCCAAGGCTCAGCGCGCGGCCAGGGCCTTCTCGATCCGCCGCTTGACCCGCCGCGCCTCGAGCGCCAGCTCTTTGTCCTTGGCGGCGAGAAGGAAGGCGTCGAGACCGCCCTTGCGCTCGACGGTGCGCAACGCCTGCGGCGAAACTCTGAGGCGGACCATCCGGCCCAAGGCGTCGCTGAACATCGAGGTGTGCTGAAGGTTCGGGAGGAAGGCCCGGCGCGTCTTGTTGTGCGCATGGCTCACGGTGTTCCCGTGGCGAACACCCTTGCCCGTCAGATGACAACGTCGTCCCATGGTTTGGTGCTCACACCCGCCGCGAAGGCGCGTTCCTTAGATGAGGCCCCGGCGCCCGTCAAGTCGAAACCACCGCTCGGGCCCCGCCCGGATCGCCGGCCCGAATGCCGGCGGCCAGCGCGTCGACGTCCTCGCGCGTCCCAGGGTCGGGTCTTAAGCCGCGGCGCGTCGTTCGCGGATGAGCGCCACGATGTCCGCGGCCGCGCGCGGGATGTTGGTGCCGGGGCCGTAGACCGCCGCCACCCCTACCTTCTCGAGGGCCGCGTAGTCCTGCGGCGGAATCACGCCGCCGCAGACCACGAGGACGCCGTCGGCGCCCTCGGCCTTGAGCGCCTCGATGAGCCTGGGGACCAGGGTCTTGTGCGCCCCCGCCTGGGTCGAGACGCCGACCAGATGAACGTCGTTTTCGACCGCCTGCCGGGCGGCCTCCTCGGGCGACTGGAACAGCGGCCCGATGTCCACGTCGAAGCCGAGGTCGGAAAACGCGCTGGCGATCACCTTGGCGCCCCGATCGTGCCCGTCCTGGCCCAGCTTGACGACGAGAAGCCGCGGCCGGCGGCCCTCGGCCGCTGCGAAGGCGGCGACCTCCGCCTGGACCCGCCGGAAGCCCTCGTCGTCCCGATAGGCGCCACCGTAAACGCCGCTGATGCCCCGCGGCGCCGCCCGGTAGCGGCCGAACACCTTCTCGAGCGCCTCTGACATCTCGCCCACCGTGGCCCGTGCCCGCGCCGCGTCCACGCTCAAGGCCAGAAGGTTTCCTTTGCCACTCTCCGCCGCCCGGGTGAGCGCCGCGACCGCCGCCTGAGTCGCCGCTCCGTCCCGCGCCGCCCGGACCCGTTCGAGCCGCGCGACCTGCGCCTCGCGGACCTCCTTGTTGTCGATCTCCCTGAGCTCCACCGCCTCTTGCGCCTCCGCGCGATACTTGTTGACCCCGACGACGACCTCCTCGCCGCGATCGATCCGGGCCTGGCGGCGGGTCGCGGACTCGACGATGTAGCGCTGGGGCACGCCGAGCTCGACCGCCGTGGTCATCCCGCCCAGCGACTCGATCTCCTCGATCAGCTTCCGCGCCTCGTTGGCGAGGCTGTGGGTCAAGTGCTCGACGTAGTAGCTGCCCGCAAGCGGGTCGACGACGTGAGTGAGGCCGGTCTCCTCCGCCAGGATAAGCTGGGTGTTGCGCGCGACCCGCGCCGACAGGTCGCTGGGGAGCGCCAGCGCCTCGTCGAAGGCGTTGGTGTGCAGGCTCTGGGTCCCGCCGAGCACCGCGGCCAGGGCCTCGTAGGCGGTGCGCACGATGTTGTTGGACGGGTCGTGCTCGGTGAGCGAGACCCCGGAGGTCTGGCAGTGGGTCCTCAAGGCCATCGACATCGGGTTCTTCGGCTCGAAGCGGCGCATGAGGCGCGCCCACAAGAGGCGTGCGGCCCTGAGCTTCGCGATCTCCATGAAGAAGTTCATGCCGACAGCGAAGAAGAACGACAGCCGCGGCGCGAAGGCGTCGACATCGAGGCCGCGCTCGAGCGCCGCGCGCACGTAGGCCAGGCCGTCGGCGAGGGTGAAGGCGAGCTCCTGGACCGCGTTCGCTCCCGCCTCCTGCATGTGATAGCCGGAGACGGAGATCGAGTTGAAGCGGGGCATGTGCTCGGCGGCGTAGGCGATCACGTCCGCGACGATGCGCATGCTCACCTCCGGCGGGTAAATGTAGGTGTTGCGAACGAGGAATTCCTTCAGGATGTCGTTCTGGATGGTCCCCGAAAGGTGGTCGGGCCGGACCCCCTGCTCCTGTCCGGCGACGACGTAGCCGGCCATGACGGGCAGCACCGCCCCGCTCATGGTCATCGACACACTCACCTTGTCGAGCGGGATGCCGTTGAACAGGCGCTTCATGTCCTCGACGGTGTCGACCGCCACGCCCGCCTTGCCGACGTCGCCGATGACCCGCGGGTGGTCGCTGTCGTAGCCGCGGTGGGTCGCGAGGTCGAAGGCGACCGACAGGCCGGTCTGTCCACCGGCGAGCGCGCGGCGATAGAACGCGTTGGTCGCCTCGGCCGTGGAGAAGCCCCCGTACTGGCGGATGGTCCACGGCCGGTTGGCGTACATCGTCGCTCGCGGACCGCGGAGGTAAGGCGGAAAGCCCGGGAGCGTCGCCGCCGCCTCGAGGCCCTCGAGGTCCGCGGCCGTGTAGAGGGGCTTCACCGTAATCCCTTCGGGCGTCGACCAGGCGAGCGCTTCCGGATCGTTGTCCTTGAGCTCCTTAGCCGCGAGCGCCGTCCAGTCGGCAAGCGTTTTCTCGGGAAAGTCCGCCATACGTCGCGCCTCTTGCAGCTACAAAAGGAAATATGGCGAATGCCCCGCCCGCGGTCAACGCGACCCCGGTAAATGTGGACGCGGGTGCCGTCGGAATCACAG